>JANOWX010000987.1:0-5936 GCA_031418175.1 Acidobacteriota bacterium
CCGGAGCTAGCAAGCCAGACGCGCAAACCCCTATAAACATTGCGCTCCGCTGGAGCGAGGAAAACTTGTGTAGAAACGAATGCCTTCCAGGCTGCGGGCCTTGATGAGAGACCTTTTCGTCTTCCCAGTGAGCTTCCGGCCAAGCCCCGCAGCCTGGAAGGACTGCGCTCCCAGGTATATGCTGACGGCCATGCAACGCAGCAACGACGAAACCAGCCTTTTCCCCGAATTGGAAGCGCCTGCGCCGAGTGCCGTAATTCCGGTTGATCCAACGGCGCCGCTGGCTGAGCGGATGCGTCCGCGCACGTTGGACGAGTTCATCGGTCAGCGGCAAATCGCTGGGCCGGGCAAGCTATTGCGCCGCTTGATCGAAGAAGACCGGCTGACTTCGCTGATCTTTTGGGGGCCGCCGGGCACGGGCAAAACGACGCTGGCGCGGATCATCGCGCGCCGCACCGCCGCGCAATTCAGCCCGTTCAGCGCCGTCACCGCCGGCATCAAGGAAATCAAGCAGGTGATGGAAAACGCCGCCAAGTTGCGCGCCAAACTGGGCCGGCGCACGGTGCTTTTCGTGGACGAGATTCATCGTTTCAACCGCGCGCAACAGGACGCCTTTCTGCCATACGTCGAAAACGGCACGATCATTTTGATCGGCGCGACGACCGAGAATCCTTCGTTCGAGGTCAATTCGGCGTTGCTCTCGCGCGTCAAAGTCTTCGTGCTCGAACAGTTGAGCGAGGCCGAGTTGGTGCGCATCCTGGAAATGGCGCTGTGCGACGCCGAACGCGGACTGGGCAAGTTGAATGCGCAACTGAGCGCCGAACAGTTGCTGCGGCTGGCGCAATTCACGGGCGGCGACGCGCGCTCGGCGCTGACGACGCTGGAACTGGCGGTCAATACGGTTGCGCCCAATGAAGCTGGCGTGCGCGTTGTGAGCGATGATGATTTGCGCGAGGCTTTGCAACGGGCGGCGGCGCTGTATGACAAGAAAGGCGAGCAGCATTACAACCTGATTTCGGCCTTTATCAAATCCATTCGCAACTCTGACGCCAACGCCACGCTGTATTGGCTGGCGCGCATGATCGAGGGCGGCGAAGACCCGATGTATATCGCGCGCCGCATCGTGCATCACGCCTCTGAAGACGTGGGTCTGGCCGACCCGCAGGCTTTGGTCGTGGCCGCCGCCGCCGCGCAGGCCGTGCACCTGATCGGCTTTCCCGAAGCGCGTTGCGCGTTGGCCGAAGCCGCCGCCTATCTGGCCTGCGCGCCCAAATCGAACAAGGTGTATGTGGCTTACGAAATGGCCGCCGAAGATGCGCGCGCGACACAGGCCGAACCGGTGCCGCTGCATTTGCGCAATGCGCCGACCGCGTTGATGAAAGGCTTGGGCTACGGCAAAGGCTATCAATACGCGCACGATTTCGAGAATGCGCGGACGGAGATGGTCTGTTTGCCAGAGAAGCTGAAAGAGCGGCGTTATTACGCAGGCGAAACGCCAGTTAAAATTGGGTTGACGCCGCCCGCCGAGAAATGAACAATGGCGCTCGTGTTGGGCGTGAGGAGTTGACCCCCGCGACAGAAGGCGCGCCCCGTTCCTTCTTCACCATTTAAGCAAGCGGTCCCAAGCAGCACTCACCCCGCCTCATCTTACAGTCCCGTTCTGGCATCATCTCGTACTGGCGCATCCCCGTGCAGCCGGAGTTGAGCCTCTTTCTAGGCTGACAATCAGAGCAGCCCCAGCTTGATCGTCGCGCTTTTTGTGACGCGGAAGTACGTTTATGTCCTCCCCCCAATGGCAACAAGCCAGTCATGTCGTGCAAGAGGCGCGTCTGCGTCCGGCCCACGAACGCACGGCATTTATCAACCGGGCTTGCGCAGGCAATGAGGCGCTGTTGCAGGAAGTCGAAATCCTGTTGCGCTACTACTCGGCCTCGGACAGCGAACAGGGCCAGCCCGAACAGGCTGCGCCGCCGGCCACCACCGAACCCCTCGAACATTGGTCGCAACCGTCACGCCGGGGGGCACGCGCGACGGGGCCGTTGCAGCCGAACCCCGTAGAGGATAAAACCGGCGGCACCGCTGCAACTCCGACGGCGGATTGGGTTGCCAGGCAAGAAGCGCAATCGTTCGATACCGTCCGCGACGTTTTTCGCCGCACGACCGATGGGCTGCCTAACCTGGCGTCTGAGGGGTTATCCCTTGACGCCCTGGCGCTCGACACGCCGGCGTTTTACATTGTGCCGCCTTCAGCTAGTTCAACTCCCGGCAATGCCACGACCGAACTGATCAACGAATTGTCGAAGGGCCTGGCACCGTTGTACTCCGACGCCGCCATACATCCGTTGCCGCCCAGCAACGGGCAGCCGCCCAATCAATCCCTGGGCCAGCCCCAAAGCCAAATAGCGGATATGCAAAACGGCATAGCAGAGATCGTGCAGCCCTTGGCGCTTGCGGTTGAGTCGCTGCCGCGTCCAACCGGCGCCTTGCAGCAGGATTTGCCAACCGGGGTGCCCAGGCCCGGCAACGAAGCTGAAACGGCAAATACATTAAATGCGCCCACTGTGCGACCAGTCTTTGAACAACCAGCCCAACGCGCGCAATTTGAGCAGCCGACCTATCGTCCGCTTTATCCGAGTTTGCCCACGCCACCCGCGCCTCCAGTGACCGGACAGCCAACGCCACGGCCAAATTTCGATCAACCGTCGCAACGGCCGAATTTCGATCAACCAACGCCACGGCCAAGTTTTGACCGGCCCTCGCAACGAACAGGCATCAACCAGCCAGCACCGCCGCCAAGTTTCGACCAACCTTCGCAAAGACCGAAGGCAGAAGCTTCGCCACGGCCGGGTTCCGGGCAACCGGCGCAACGTCCGAACTTCGATCAAGCCTCCGTGCGGCCCGCGCCCGCCGGGCAGTCGCAACGCTTGGACAGCCAGCCGCTGGATGGGCGCATGCTGGCGCATTACCAGGTGCTGGCCGAAATTGGGCGCGGCGGCCTGGGGCGGGTTTATCTGGCGCAGGACACGCGCTTGGGGCGGCGTGTCGCGTTGAAGCTGCTGTCCCGCCATGCGACACACGACCGTGAGCGCGTCCGGCGCTTTCAACAGGAAGCCCGCGCCGCGTCGGCCTTGAATCATCCGAACATTCTGACGATTCACGAAATCGGCGAACACAAGGGCGTGCAATACCTCGCCACCGAATATGTCGAAGGCCGCACGCTGCGCAGCTTGATCGAACGGGGTCGTTTCAAATTGAGTGTCGCCGCCGAGGTGGTCATTCAGGTGGCCAGCGCGCTCGAAGTCGCACATCGCGCCAACATCGTGCATCGCGACATCAAACCCGAAAACCTGATGTTACGGCCTGACGGTTACATCAAAGTCCTCGATTTCGGCGTGGCCAAGCTGTGCACAAAGGATGAAGGCGGAGGGATTAAGGATGAAGCGACGGAGGCAGTGCCTGCTCAGCCTTCATCCTTCATCCCTCATCCTTCACTCACCGCGCCTGGTGTGGTGGTCGGGACTGCCAGTTACATGTCGCCCGAACAGGCGCGCGGGTTGCGGGTTGACCGGCGCACAGACATTTTCAGTTTAGGCATCGTGTTGTACGAATTGGTCACAGGGCAATGCCCCTTCAAAGGGCCAACGCAAAGCGCTGTGCTGGCGTCGCTGTTGGCGCACGAACCCGCGCCGCTGGCGCAACATTTGCAGGGCATGCAGCCCATTTTGCTGCAAGAGTTACAGCGCATCTTAAACCGCACGCTGGAGAAAGACCGCGAACGGCGCTATCAGTCGGCCAAAGAGTTGGCGGCGGAACTGAGGGTCTTTAAGCAATTGCTGGCAGAACCCTGGCGCACCGGCCAGTTGGCACAGCCCGTCGCCGCGCCCCAAACAGGCGCATTGCCTGCCGCCGACCCCAACTTCGCCGACCGCTTCAGTGCGCCGCCCGCAGCAGCCGGCGCAGACGCCAACTTCGCTGAGCCAGCGGCAGTCAAGCCGGACACCGGCAGTACGGCGGCGGCGCCAACTTTACCGGCCCAGGCTACGGCTTATTCAACCGGCCAGCCAGCCGCCGCTGGCGCTGCAAAGGCGCAACCGGTCTGGCAACGGCAACGCCAGGCGCTGCTTTTTGTTGTGCTGTTGTTGATGGCGGCAGTGGCGGCCTATTGGGCTTATGAGTATTGGCAACGCCGCGCGCCCGAGGCTTCGATTGCGGTGTTGCCTTTCGAGTACGCCCCGGCGGCGCGCACCGATGATAGTGAACGCGAATATCTGGCGGATGGCTTGACCGAAAATCTGATCCAGCGGCTTTCGCAAGTGCCGAACCTGAAAGTGATCGCGCGCAATTCGGTCTTTCGTTACAAAGGCAAAGCGCCCGATCCACGCACCGTTGGACAGGCGCTCGCTGTCGCGACGGTGCTGACTGGCCGCATCAAACCGCACGGGAGCGCGCTGACCGTGCTGGTTGAATTGGTTGATGTGCGCACCAACGCCGTTATTTGGAGCCAGCAATACGAAAGCGAAGCCCGCGAGGTGCACTTGTTACAAAGCAATCTCACCGGCCGCCTTGCCGAACCCTTGCGCCTGCGTTTGAGCGGGGCCGAGCGCCAACGCCTGACCAGCCGCGACACCGAGAACGTCGAAGCCTACAAGCTTTATCTCAAGGGCCGCCATCTGTGGAACCAGCGGCGCGGCGATTCAATCAAACGCAGCATCGAGAACTTTCAGCGCGCCATCCTGATTGATCCCAATTTCGCGCGCGCCTATGCCGCCTTGGCTGACAGCTATGCCGTCGCGCCGATTTATAGCGAGACTTCGCCCGAAGAGGCCGTGGCCGCTGGCAAAGACGCCGCCGCCCGCGCGTTCGAACTCGACCCGCAACTGGCCGAACCGCACGCCGCGCTCGGCTTCATCCGCCATCAATACGAATGGAATTGGGCCGGGGCCGAGCAGGCTTACCAGCGCGCGCTGGCGTTGAATGAGAATTATGCGACCGCGTACCAGTGGTACAGCAGCTTCCTGTCAAGCCTGGGCCGTGCCGACGAAGCGCTCAGTCAGGCCGCCCGCGCCCGCGAACTCGATCCCGTCTCGACGCCCATCAGCACCAATCTGGGGGCCACGTTGTATTACGCCCGCAAATTCAGCCAGGCCATCGGCCAATTTCAGCAAGCCCTCGAATTGAACCCGAACGCTGCCGGCGTGCACGCGCATCTGGGCATGGCCTTTGAACAGCAGCAACAATACGAACTGGCGCTGGCCGCATACCAACGCGCGATTGCGCTGACGGGCGACAACACCCAAATGAAATTGCGGCTGGCGCGCACCCTGGCCCTGGCCGGTAAGCCGGCCGAAGCCCGCAAGCTGCTGGACGAGTTACAGCAAAACGCCGCGCCCGGCACCGTGCCGCTTTATTTGGTCGCCGGCATTTATACCGCCCTGGGTGAAAAAGAGCAGGCGCTCGCCACTTTGACGCAGTCCGTCGCCTTGCGCGAAGAGAGCGTCATCTGGCTGAAAGTTGACCCACAACTCGACTCGCTGCGCGGCGACCCACGCTTTGCCGCTTTGCTGAAGAGCGCCGGGCTGGCGAAATAGAAAAGGACTGGCCGCCGATTGAGGCAGAAAAACGCGGATAGCGGCAATTAGGCAACCGGTTTGGTCTGCGTTCTCAGCGTTCATCTGCGGCTGAATTCCCCTGGCGCGGTTTTTTCACTTTCCGCCGCTTCAGCCGTTGAGCCAGCCGGTGTTTTCGCAAGGCATGCCGTATAATTCCCGCCGCCCGACCAAACTCAAGCAGTAGAAAACAGAACGATATGAATTATCGCCGTGCTTATCTAGCTTTTATTCTTTGCCTATCCGCCGCTGGGCTGTTTGCGGTGACAGCCCAAACCAAACGCGTGATGACGGTAGAAGACATCGTTGCCATCAATCGCCCCAGCGACG
>JANOWX010000988.1:0-2789 GCA_031418175.1 Acidobacteriota bacterium
CCGACCGTAAGGAAGGGCTGGCATCCGCAATCAAGCCCTTCCTTACGGTCGGGCTACTGACACGCCGCTTGCGCCTCGAATTATTGAGACGATACGATTGATCGTTGGTTACGCTTGGCAGGTGTTGTGATTTGCCTTGGCCAGCGTGTTTGCTTGCTGCGATAGCTTGAAGTACCGGGAAGAAATCTGAATGTGCGGTATTGCTGGTCTGCTCAAACTTGAAAACACCGGGGTTGACTTGGCGGCAGTGGCGGCACGGGTATTACCCCACTTGAACCATCGCGGCCCCGACGATCGCGGCCTGATGGTCTTGTCAGAAGGCCGTTGTGCGCTCATCCATACGCGCCTTTCGATCCTCGATCTTTCGCCCGCCGGGCATCAGCCGATGGCTACGCCCGATGGCCGTTACTGGATCACGTTTAACGGCGAAATCTATAACTTCCGCGAATTGCGCCGGCAATTGCTCGACCACGGGGAACAATTCGCTTCGCAATCCGATACCGAAATCATCCTGAAACTTTATGCGCGCGACGGGGCTGCTTGTTTGGCTCAATTGCGCGGGATGTTCGCCTTTGCGATTTGGGATGACACGCGGCACGAACTGTTTGTGGCGCGTGATCGGCTGGGCATCAAACCGGTTTATTACTACGCGCAAAATGGTCAGTTCCTGTTTGCCTCAGAGGTGCGCGCGCTGTTGGCGACGGAGTTGGTGCCGCGCCGTTTGGACGCGGTGGCGCTGTCTGAATACCTGGCTTATCAATCGGTGCCCGCGCCGCGCACCTTGATTGACGGTGTGCGACTGATGCCGCCGGGCAGTTGGCTCAAGGTTACTGCGGATGGGCGCGTGACCGAGAAGCGTTATTGGGATGCGCTGGCTGCTGCCGAAGCGGTTGAACCGGGGCAAAGTTATGAAACCAGCAAACGCCGCGTCAACGAATTGCTGCACGAAGCGGTCGCCTTGCATTTGGTCAGCGATGTGCCCGTCGGGGCGTTTCTTTCGGGCGGCATTGATTCGACGGCGATTGTGGCGCTGATGCGCGCGGCGGGGCAACAACCGCATACTTTTTCGGTGGTCTTTGACGAACACGCCTTTGATGAGGCGCGTTTTGCGCGGCTGGCGGCGGCGTCGGTGCGCGCCGAACACACCGAAATCCGTTTGGATGACCAACGCTTGCTGGCTGAATTGCCGGCGGCCTTACAGTCAATGGATCAACCGACCGGCGACGGCATTAACTCTTATGTGGTGTCACAGGCGGTGCGGGCCGCTGGGGTCAAGGTGGCTTTGTCGGGATTGGGCGGCGATGAATTGTTTGGCGGCTATCCGTCGTTTGCGCGCTTGGGCAAACTCAAACGGTATATGCGCTTGTGGGGCAATCTGCCGGCGGCGCTGCGTAATTCGGTCGGGCAGACGGCGCAATTCCTGCGCGGCGCTTCGATTGCGGCGTCAAAAACCTCAGCGCTGCTGGCCAGCGACGGGCAACTGGCCACAATCTATCCGTTAATGCGCCAAGTGTTGTCGCCCGCGCAACGCCAGTCGTTGTTGACCGAACAATTTTTGCAACGCGGCCTGGGCGATGGTGATCCTTATCAGCCAATGCTGCGCGCGGCGTTTGCGGGCACTGACGCCGGGTTTATTTCGCAAATTTCCTATGCCGAAGCGCGCACTTACATGCACGATGTGCTGTTGCGCGATACCGATCAGATGAGCATGGCTCATGCCTTGGAAGTGCGTGTGCCGCTGCTTGATCATAAATTGTTCGAATATGTGCTGGGTCTGCCCGATGAACACAAAATCTCGAATGGCACGCCCAAACGCTTGCTGGTCGAAAGCCTGGGCAAATTGTTGCCGCCCGAAATCGTCCATCGGCCCAAACGCGGTTTCACCTTGCCCTTTGATGTGTGGATGCGCGGCGAACTGCGCGCCTATTGCGAAACGCGGCTCGCGCCCGACCGCATCGGTGCGCGCGGGATTTTTAGGCCCGAGCAGGTGACACGGTTGTGGCAACGGTTTTTAGAGCGGCGGCCCGATGTGTCGTGGTCGCGCTTGTGGGTGTTGGTGACGTTGGAAGAGTGGTTGGAACGGCATCAGATTGTGGTTGGGTGAAGGGGATGGGCTGTAGTTGAACGCTGCAATGACGCAGCTTTGTTGTGAGTGGAAACCACGGGGCTAGAGACAGGATTCTGAGCACGGGCGCGCATTTGGGATATGAAGATTTTGCCGGAAGAATTTTATGCTTCAATCGAGCAGTCCGGTCAGATACCGCCCGGTTGGAAACCGGCACGTGGGTTACGCAAGGTCAAAGTCAAAAACCAAGTTGTGCTGGCGGCGCCCCGGCTGCATTATCCGGGCGAGTGGCAAAGTGTGGGGAGTAAAAATCAAATGACTATCTTGATGTCACAACCAGTCAAGCTTTCGTTCATTGAACTGCTCGATAACCCGGCTTTGTCTGCGGCGGAGGTACGACGTCTCGTTGGCTGGCAAGCCCTAGTGCTCGTTGATTTGTTACGGCGCCGCTGTGTTACGGTGCGGTATTCCGAACGCATCCTATTCAATCTGGAAGTTGTCCAGCGCTTAGAGCGGCGGCGTTTGCAAGATTGCGTAGAGGTCGTGGATTGGGGTATGCAACTCGAGGACTGGGAAGCGCATACGCCGGAACACTTGTCTGAGGCTCTTGCCGGCATCGCGCAATTGGCGCAAGAGCTGCTCAAGCATGCACCGCTGGCCGGGAAACAGCGTTCCACCCGTCAAGTTGCCGCCTAAATCAGAACAACCAAGTTTGGAACACTGG
>JANOWX010000989.1:0-12834 GCA_031418175.1 Acidobacteriota bacterium
AGGCGCTGTTGCCGATGATGAGGGCGAACCGCTTATCCATGCCGATCTCGCGGATTGCAGTCGTGACTACAGGCATAGCCATCTCGCCCGCTTTGTTTGGTTCACGTGGTGGGGCCGGATTGGGAACCGGATCGGCTGTGCGCTCCGGCTCGTTTTGCTTTTGTTGTTTGAGCAACTCCGACCAGTTTTCAATCGGCGCTTCGGCGGGTTTCTTTTGCGCCGTGGTGACGGCGGGGCTGAAGCGTGTGCCCGCAACTTGCCCGGTGAGCTTCAGGCTAAACGCGCCGCTCTTGTTGGCGGATGGCCCGTTCAGTTTAAGCAGGACGATTTGCTTGCCGCCCAGCCGCAACTTCGCCGCGCGCTTGTCGCTGCCGTTCGGTGTCGAAGACGACGCCTCGAATTTGAGCAGCGGCACCAGGCTCGTATCCAGCACCTCGACTTCCAGCAGCGCCCAATCCTGATAGCCCGTCACGCTCAAGCTGAACTCGACGCTGCCGGAAGCTTCCAGCGCGTACCAGGTCTCCGTGCGCACGCCGGGCCGCAGCGTGCCTTTGATTTCATTGCCCGGCAGCGGCAGCGGATTGGCGCGGTCTTGCGCGCTGGCCTGGCTCAAGCCAAACAGCAACGCGGCGAGCAGCAGACAAACTTTGTTTTGCAGAAACATCACTACCTCGTTTCTTGTTGCAAGCTTTTCGCATGGTTGCGGGGATCAAGCTCGTTGTACACATCCATCGTCGGATCATCCCAACCCGCTTCCCCGAAAATTTTCATGACGTGCGGATGTATTGCCAGCAAAAACTGTTCGTCACCTTCCGCGTCGGAGAGCGGCGACTCCATCCAGCGCGCCACGGCTTGCTGTTGTTCAAGCGTTAGCTCACTCATCGGAAACTCCTTGGTGCGCCCGCGGCTCGCGGGCAGGCGTGGCAGCGGACGAATCAATGCCGAAGGATTCGCTTTCAGCATTTGTTCGTTTGCCGCCACGCGCCTGCCCGCGAGGATGCGCGCCGCACCATATGCTTGCGGTCCTACTTTTTCACTTTGTCTTTCACCTTTGGCGGCTGGCTGCCGGTGTATTTGCCGACCGCGCTGACATCGTCCACTTCGGTAATCACGACTTCGCCGATCTTGTCCGACAGCACGCGCAAGACCTTGCCGGTGTCGGGGTCTTTGACCTCTTTGATCGGGCGTTCGACGTTCAGTTTGTCGCCGACTTTCAAGCCCGCGTTTTTGCCGACATTCAGCACGACCATCGAACCGGCCACGTCGGCGATCGTGCCTTCGACTTTATTTTCGACGACGGGCAGGCTCGACGCCTTGCTTTCCAACTGAGACGAAAGCTTGCCGACGGCGTCATAAACCGCTTCGCCGATGATGGTCGCGGCGAAATTGCTGGAGGTCATGTCCTGATTGCCCGCGCCCACCACGTCGCCAATGATGCCGCCGCCGCCCGAAACCGAAGTGCTCTCGCGTTTGGATTCGCCGCGCGCATCGCCCGCGTAAAAGATTTCCGCCGTCGTTGTATTGACCATGCGGAAGTTGACGCCGACCACGGCCTTGGCTTTTTCGCGTCCGACCTTAAGGCCGCCGAAGCCGGGTAGTCTGCCGGGAATTCGCACAGCGCCCCCGCCCGCATTCGATTTCGACGAATCATCGCGCCCAAAGGTGTTGATGCTGCCCATAATCAGCGTGTCCACGCCCAGAATCTTGCCGATCTTGGCGGCGGTCGTCGCGTCCACGCGCCCGCTCGCGCCGAAGTTCTGTTCGGCCATGATCTTTTCGAGCTGTTTGCGTTCGACCACGGTGTAAACGCCGCTCTGCACCAGCTTCGTCACCAGCAAATCGGCGATGCCCTTGCCCACGTCCTGGTTGCTGCCAAAGTAGGCGTAAACGTTGCTCGTCACCGTCGCGTAATCGAAATCGAGCACGGCGATGCGGCGTTTCTCTTGCGCCGTTGGATTGGCGGCGGGATTGACGGCCAGCAGGGCCAGCAAGGCAATGCTGGTAACGACTCGCGTAAAGATTGTTCTGCTCATCTTGATGATCCTCCAAAACGTACGACTCAAAAATTTCGCCACTCCGCAACGGTGGCTTCACCGAATTCAAAGTGGCGTGGTCAACGAGCGATTACAAAATCCGAAGCGCCCTGTACGGCGCGGCTGCGAGATCGGTTCAGTGGCGCCAGCTTAACACGTTCGGCACATTCGGCTGAACGCATTGCTACGGGTTCGTTGGCGACACCGCGCGCGCCTGCGCCAACAGTTTGCGCGCCGCCGTCAGATGCACCTGATCAATCAACTGGCCATCCAGCGCAATCGCGCCGCGTCCGGGCGCGGCCGCGAGCGCGTTGACGACACGTTCGGCGGCGGCCAGTTCAGTAGCCGTCGGCGCAAAGACTTCGTTCACGGTTTCCAGATGCGATGGATGAATGGCCGTCTTGCCGTCATACCCCAAGCGCCGCGCGGCCTGGCTGCGCCGCCGCAACCCAGCCAAATCGGCGATGACGAAATGCGGCGCATCGTAAGCCGCCACGCCCGCCGCCCGCGCCGCCAGCAATACGTGCGAACGCGCATAAAACAATTCCGGCTCGTCTTCGGTTAGCGTGCAGCCCACTTCGAGCGAAAGGTCAGCCGAGCCGAAAAGCAGCCCGGCCACCAATTCGCTGGCCTCGGCCAGTTCGCGCGCCGCAAACACGCCGCGCGGCGTTTCGATCAGCAGCAACAATTGCCGGACGCCCGGCACCGCGTTCAGACCCAGCCAACTGCGGCTTTGCAAAATCGGCGCGAGGTCGGTCACGTCATCCACGCGCTCGGCCTTTGGCAACAGGATGCCCGGCACGCCCACGGCGGCCACGGCGCGCGCGTCTTCCAGGCCGTATTCGGTCGCCGGCGCGTTGATGCGCACGAAGACTTCCTTGCCGCCGAAATCCATTTCGCGCAAGGCCCGCACGACCGTCGCGCGCGCCACGAGCTTTTGTTCAGGCGCGACGGCGTCTTCCAAATCCAGAATCAGCGCGTCGGCGGCCGAGTCGCGCGCTTTCAAAATCATCTTTTCAGAATTGCCCGGCACGTAAAGCAGACTGCGCAAGGCGGTCAGGTTATGTTTCATTCGTTTCGTTATCCATAGGCCGTTTGGGAATCAGCACGCGGCGGCGCAACGTCAGCACGATTTCGCCGCGCTGGTTGCGCGCGCGCGTCTCGACGTAAACAACACCGCGATCAGGTTTGCTTTGTGATTCAATTTTGTCGAGCACTTCGGTCTCGGCATAAAGCGTATCGCCGTGAAAGGTCGGCGCCAGGTGTTTAATGTATTCGTATTCCAGATTGGCGATGCACTTGCCGCTCACATCGGCGACCGACATGCCCACAGCCAGACTGAAGACCAGCGTGCCGTTGACCAGCCGCTGCCCGTGCTGCGTGCCCGCCGCGTAATGCGCGTCAATGTGCAGCGGATGCTGATTCATCGTCAGCAGACTGAACCACGTGTCATCGTGTTCGGTGATGGTGCGGCCCGGCCAATGTTTGTAAACGTCGCCGACGGTGAATTCTTCAAGGTATCTGCCGTAACTCATCGGGTGGCCCCGTTAGTGTGTTTGCGGCTGCGCGCCTTTTTCGGCGCGCCGTTCTTTGGCGTGGCGAGCACTTCTTCCAACGTCGTCGCCTTGAGCAAGCGCACGCTGGCGGCTTCGAGTTCCGCTGTTTGTGCGGTTTGTAAATAGCTCAGCGCCCATTGCGGCAGCTTGCCGAATTTCGTTTGCAACAGCTTGCGCAACAGCTTCGCTTCACCTTCCTGCCGGCCTTCCTGTAACCCGTCATTGTAAAAACTGCGAAAGATCAGGTTTTCTTTGAGTTCTGCTTGCAGTCCCATTTCCCTTGCCTCCTTGAAAAATACGTCCGGTTTCACGCGCAACCCGGCGATGGTCGTCAATTGCGTCAGCGCATCCTTACGGCGGGCGCCCCGGAGCCGGCCAATGTTGCCCAGGATGCGCCGCAAATTTTCGCGCGTCGCGCCATTTTTGCACAGCAAGCCGACGATGTTCGCCGCGATCTCGTTCGATTCAAGCAGCGGCGCGGCGTCAATCGTGCGGATGTCGAGCAGGAGATACTCGAATTTCAATTGCGGATGCGCGATGCGCGCGACCATCCGCAGTTTGCCGCGCCCGACGTAAATCACGATCTGCCGGGGAATCTTCCCGGTCTGCAAAAAGATCAGCGCTTAGTATTCCAACTCGCGCCACGGCATGTGCAGATCGTTGTCACCCTGGAATTCGAGGTGCGTCAAGGCGCCGTCAGTCTCTTCGATCAGCAAATCCACGCGGCGCGTTTTGGTCGCAGCAAACTCGATGTTGAGAAAACGCTTGACGCCGCTGACATCGAAGGCGCTCCAGGCGGGCGGCCCGGCGGCTTGAAACAACTCTTTGAGCACCGCATCGGAATTGATACGCAAACGTGGCGGCTTTTCCATTTGGTTACTTCGCCGGATACCTCGCCAGCAAGCCTTTCGCGATAATCAACCGCTGCAACTCATTCGTCCCGCCGCCCACGATCAGCAGCGGCGCGTCGCGGTAATAGCGTTCGACGTTCAAATCCTTTGCGTACCCAGCGCCGCCGTGAATGCGCAAGGCTTCGAGGGCCACTTCCTGCGCCGTCTCGGTGGCAAATAGCTTCGCCATTCCCGCTTCCAGATCGCAGCGTTCGCCGCGATCTTTCTTGCCGGCGGCGGAGTAGGTCAACAGGCGCGCCGCTTCGATCTTCGTGCCCATCTCGGCCAGCTTGATCTGGATGGTCTGATGCTCGCAGATCGCTTTGCCGAAGGTCTGGCGCTGTTGCGCGTAGTGAATCGCGTCCTCAAACGCCGCCCGCGCCAAGCCCACGCCGCGCGCCGCCACGTTGATACGCTCGCTCTCCAACCCGGTCATCACGTGTTTGAAACCTTCGTGCTCGCGCCCGCCAATCAGATTCGCTGCGGGCACAAACAGATTGTCGAAATGCAATTCGCACGTTTCGACGCCCTTGTAGCCCAGCTTGTCAATGTCGCGCACGACATTGAAGCCCGGCCCCTTCTCGACGATGAACGCCGAGATGCCTTTGTAGGGCGGCTCAACCTTCACATCCGTCTTGGCCGCCAGCACAAAGGTGTCGCCGTAACGGCCATTGGTAATCCACATCTTCGCACCGTTGATGCGATAGCCACCCGCGACGCGCGTCGCCACAGTGCGCAAGCGTTGTACATCGGTGCCCGCATCGGCTTCGGAAAGCGCCAAACCGCCGCGCCGCTCACCGCTCGCCAGGCCCGGCAAGTACGCGCGCTTTTGCTCTTCCGTCCCAAACCTGTTGATGATGTCGCAGATGACCGAGTGCGTGCCGATGGGGCCGACGATGCTCATCCAGCCACGCGCCAACTCTTCGATCACCAGCGCAAAGGTGGTGTAACTCAGCGCCAAGCCGCCGTACTCTTCGGGCACGTTGCAACCAAAGAGGCCTAACTCTTTCATCCCGGCGACGATCTCGTGCGGGTATTCATCGCGGTGTTCCAGTTGGCTGGCGACGGGCAAGACGTGGCGTTCGACGAATTGGCGGACGTTGGCGATGATGTGTTGTTGCAGTTTGTCGGGTGCGAACATGAACTTGACCTCGAACGGTGCGGATGCGGCGTCGAGTCTATGCTCTGCCTGTGCGGCTTGTCTATGCGGGCGGCGTGGCGCGGGCGGCGCGCGAAAATTCCTGTAGCGATTTTCCGCCCGCCACCGTCTTCCGGTGCAGACAACACAACAACAGTGCGGTTGCCAGTGGACGGCAATTCACGCTTCAATCAAATCGAAGGCCAAAATGCGATTCATCAAAGCATCGTTCTCGCTGAGCTTATTTACTGGCGCTTTGTTCGTCACACACGCTCGCGCAATCGGCGACGGCGACCTTGAGCGGCACCGTCTTAGACGCGCAAGACAGCGTGGTGAAAGATGTCAAGCTCACCGTGCAAATCGCGGCCACCTTGCTCAAACGCGAAGTGACCAGCAACGACTCAGGCCGCTTTGTCGTGCCCGTCTTGCCGCCCGGCAATTACACACTGACCGCCAGCCGCGAGGGGTTTGCGCCCGTCAAGCTCAGCAACATCGTGCTGAATGTGGCTGAATGTGGCTGAATGTGAATGATGAACGCGCGCTGCGGATTCAATTGAAACCCGGCAATCTGAGCGACGCCGTCACCATCACCGATAGCGCCGGCCAACCACGCAACACGGCGCGCCCCAGACGGCCATCGGTCGTTTACTGCTTGGCGGGAAACCGCACGACCTCATTTTCGAGCGGCATCTCGTTGGTGCGTTTCTCGGCGGGCGCATTCGCCGCCGCAGGTTTCCAACCCCAGCCTTTGCCCCGCACCTCGAAAGACGGGAAGCGATAAGGCAAACCGTCGGAACCCAGCGGCGAGTTAGCGTCGCTGATATGAAAGTGCAGGTGCGGCTCGGTCGAATTGCCCGAATTGCCCACCAGACCGAGCGTTTGTCCGCGCCGCACTTTGTCGCCCGTCTTGACCAAAATCCTGCCCGGTTGCAGATGCGCATAAAACGCATAACGCCCCTGCCCCAGATCGAGAATGACATGGTTGCCGCCAATCGTTTCGAGCGTGATCGGGACGGCGCGCGAGGTTGCGCCCGGCACGTTTTCGGGGATGCCATCCTTGACGGCCACAACCGTCGCTTCGGCTACGGCCAGCGCCGCTGCGCCGTAGCAGCGATAGTTCTTGTTCTCCAGCCGGTCGCCCGTGAACGTTTTGCCGTCTTCGCGCAATTGCACCCAGTCAATCGCAAAACGCTGGGCGATGTGCGTACCGCCGCCGACCGGAATCAACGCGCGGCGATGCCCCGACGTATTCGACGGCCCATTCGCCGCGAGCCAGCCGTCGCCGCGCAAGGGCGGGCTGACCGTGATCGGCGCGCGGTTCACCGCGACGCGCGCGCCATCCAACGTCATTTCATCCGGCCACGCGCCCAGCTTGACGCTCAACCGATGTTGCAACGCCGCCGGAACCGCTGCCTCTGTCTCGACCGTAAGCCACAGGTAAACAATGGCGCGCAAGCCAGCGCCGAGGCGCGCACGTTCCGCGCCGGTCGCGGGCGCTACGCCGGGACGCGCGATGCGATTGGTCAATTCGTCGCCTTCATAACGTGCCAGCATAGTTTGATTGCCGCCGTTCACTTCAATGCGCGTCAACACGCATTCTTCGCGGCTGAAGTTGGTGACGTGCAGTTCGTAAGCCAAATGCAATTTGCCGCCCGCCTTGACTGCGGTCGGCGGCACGGGTACGCGCACTTCCAGCGGCACGGAAAGCGGCGGCGGCGGCGGCGGCGTTTTCTTCGCCTCTTCTTGCCCGAAGACCTGGCCCGCGAAGCCGAGCCGTGACAGCAGCGATTGCGGAGCGAGCGCGAATTGTGTGAGCAGGAGCGCTAACGAGAATAGTGCGCTGAAGCGAACCGTTCGCAATGTCATGAAAACTCCTCTCAGTTGTACTTTTACTTTCGCGCCGTTTCCATCACCGGCACGGCGATGTATGACGCCTGCTGGCCTGAGCGGAACACGCGCTGAGTCGCCTGCTGAAAGTCGGACTCCTTCGCCAGGAAGATATTCGGCACGAAACGTTGCGGGTTGCGATCAATCACCGGGAACCAGGTGCTTTGCACTTGCGCCATGATTCGATGTCCTTTCAGAAAGACGTGATCGTTGGCCGGGAAGCCGATCTCGTAGCGCGTCACCGCGTTCGGCACCATCGGCTCCGGCTTCTCGAAGCTCTTGCGATAACGCCCGCGCAACACATCGCCCGCGATCATCAATTGAAAGCCGCCCATCTTGGGGTCGGGCTGATACTTTTCCGGGTAAACATCAATCAGCTTCACAATCCAATCGCTGTCAGTGCCCGTGGTTGCGGCGAAGAGATTAGCTACGATCTTTCCTGACACAGTGACATCGTCTTTGAGCGGCTCGCTCACCCACGCCAATACGTCGGGGCGACGATGGACGAAGCGTTGGTCTTCAACCAGCCAGGTTGACCAGCCTGAACGCACTTCAATCGGGCGCGGGCGATAAGGCACGGGATTCGCCGGGTCTGAGATGTAACTGTCGAAGGCCGGTTCGGCGGTCACGGGCGGCGCATCGAAGGAAAGCTTACCGTTCGCCTGGAAATATAACTTCCGCGCCGTGACATTGCGTTGCGGCGGCCACGCATCGTGGCGTGTCCATTCATTCGCGCCGGTTCTGAACGTCAGCGCCTCTGGCAACTCAGGGTTGGCCTTGCCTTTCAAGTGATGCGCCAGAAACCGCGCCAGCACATTGCGCCGATAAAATGCCGCGGTCGCGCTGCCGAAATCTATGCGGCCCAGTTTCTGGCCGTCGCCTCTCGACCAGCCGCCGTGATTCCACGGGCCGACGACGAGGAAGTTCTGGTTCGCCTTGTCGTGCCGCTCCAGCAGTTCGTAAATTTTGACGGGGCCGTAAAAATCTTCCTGATCCCACCAGCCTGCTACGTTGAGCGTAGGCACGGTCACGCGGTTCAGCCACGGCGCGAAGCCTTGCCGCTTCCAGAACGCATCGTAATCGGGGTGATTGACGAAATCGTTCCAGGTCGGCAGCCGGTGATGCAGATACTTCGCATCCACATTCGAGAGCGGCCCCAGGTCGAGGTACCATTCATAAGCGTCGAAGCGATCAATCACCGACGACACACTGGTCATCTCTTTCGACGATTCCATCATATAGGCGTACTCAAAACCGTAACTCAGCCGGAACGCGCCATTGTGGTGGAAGTCATCGCCAATCCACATATCCGCCGGAGACGCTTGCGGAACCGCCGCCTGCAGCGCCGGATGCGGATCGAGCGCACCCATCACGGTCAGCCACGCGCCGTAACTCGTTCCGGCCATCCCTACGCGCCCGTTATGGTTCGGAGTATTTTTGAGCAACCACTCAATCGTGTCGTAAGTATCGGTGCTTTCATCAATCGCCTGCTTGTCTTTGGGGTCGCGCGGCTGCCGCAGCATGACGAATTGCCCTTCCGACTTGAAGCGCCCGCGAATGTCTTGCGAGACGACGATGTAACCATCCGCCATCAACTCCGGCAGCGCGGCGGCGATGCGCTGCGGACTGAGCGCGCCCGTGCCGTAAGGAGTCCGCAAAAACAGGAGCGGAAGTTTTTCAGCCGCCGGCGCTGGCGTGTAAATCTGCGTGTAAAGCCGCACGCCATCGCGCATCGGAATCATTGCTTCCGTAGCGGTGAGAGGCGCAGTCGCGGGTTGTTGCGCGTGGATGGGCGCAACAAAGCAGAGCAACGCCAGAGCACAACAGAACCGTTTCATCGCTCTCATCATTTGTTCCTCGTTGCTTGTCCTTTTTCCGGCGCTTTCGACACGCGATCAATCGGCGCGGGTCGCGGCACGCGCGGCCCCGGATTTTGCTCCAGCAGTTTTAGGGCTTCCTGCACCGCCCGTTCAAGCTGCGGGTCGCGGCCTTTGATGACTTCCGACGGTGTGTATTCGACGGTGATGTCCGGCGCGACGCCGATGTTCTCGACATCCCATTCCCCTTTGAGGTTGTAAAACGCCAGACAAGGCGCGGTGATACCCCCGCCGTCAATCGTCGCGGGCGTGCCGAGCGTGCCGACCAGTCCGCCCCAGGTGCGCGTCCCAATGAGCGGCCCGAGCTTCCGCTGATGAAACATGTAGGGCAAGGCGTCTCCGCCGGAGCCAGCCGATTCGTTGATGATCATGACCTTCGGGCCGTAGATGCCAGCCGTCGGCGAGGTCGTGACTTTTCCATCGCGCTGCGCGAAGTAGCCCATCACTTTCCGATCCAATTCGTTCACGATGTAATCCGCCACCATCCCGCCTTGATTGTAGCGTTCGTCAATCACCGCGCCCTCTTTGTCCTGTTGAGCAAAGTAATAGCGCGTGAAGTAGGTGTAGCCAGGCCCGCCGGTGTTCGGCAGCCACACGTAAGCCAAACGCCCGCCGGAAAGTTTATCCACCATCCGGCGATTCGCCTCGACCCACGCACGCATGCGCAACGCTTCTTCGCTTGCCACCGGCACTACCGTCACGAGCCGCGAGCCTTCGAGCGTGGGCGATTTGTTGACGCGGATCAGCGTTTGCCGATTCGCCGTGCCTTCAAACAAGCTGTAGGGATTGGTGGGCGACGCGAGCGGCTTGCCATTCACTTCGAGGAGGTAATCGCCTTCGCTGACTTGTATGCCCGGCGCGCTCAAGGGCGAGCGCAGTTCGGGGTTCCAGTTCTCGCCCGTGTAGATGCGGCTGATGCGGTAATGCCCGTTCTCGACCGCAAAGTCCGCGCCCAACAATCCGACTGAGACGGCTTCTTCACTTGGCACATCGCCCGTGCCTTGCAGATATGAATGGCCGACCCCCAATTCGCCGCCGACCGTGGCGATGAGGTAGCCCAAATCAGCGCGGTGGCCGACGTGCGCCAGCAGCGGGCGATATTTTTCATAGACCGCCTGCCAATCAGCGCCGTGCATTTTGGCATCGTAAAAGTATTCGCGTTGCAGACGCCACGTCTCACGATAGATTTGCGCCCACTCGGCGCGCGGATCAACTTTCATTTCGAGCGCCGCGACGTTGAGCGGCCCATCGCCCACCTTCGCGGGACGATCTGTCGCCACCACGCCCCAACGGTTGCCGGGCGCCTGATAGAGCAGCTTCTTCTTGTCCGCCGAAAGCGTGTAGGAACGAACGCCTTCGAGGAAGGGCGCGGCGGCGCGTTCTCTGAGTTGATAACGTTGTAATCGCAAAGCGATTGGATTGCCCGGCATCACCGGCTCTGTGTAGTAGATCGCGCCCGCTGCGCCCGCGCTCAAGCTGCTGTAATCTCCCGGCGGAACATTGAGCGCCAGAATTCGATTCGTGATCCCATCGAAATCAACCCGCACCGACACGGCTGCGCTCACTGGCGCGGCATTTGGTCTGCGTGCGGCTGCTTCTTCAGGACGCGCCTCATCGCCCGTCTCCGGCAACAGCGGTGACGGCTCGCTCGCGCTAAGTACGGCCAGATAGATCGCGCGGCGCGCAGGCCGGTCAAGCGAACTCATCTCCAGCCAGCCGGTCTTCGGCCCGTAATCGGTACTCGCCATGAAATAAACGTACTTGCCGCTCGCGTCGAAAGCGGGTGAGGTCGAATCCGCCAGTCCATCCGTGATCTGATGCGTTTTCTTCTCGGCCAGCGAGTAGATGAAGATTGCGCGCAAATGGCTGGGCAAGCTCTTGGAATAAGTAATCCACTTCGAGTCGGGCGACCAGGTGGCCTCGAACTGGCGTCCAGGATCGGCGTAAGTGTCGGTATCAATCTTCGCCGCCTGTCCGCTGGCGACTTCCAGCGTCCAGAGGTTCAGGTGATTGTCTTGCAGCAGGATTTGCGTCCCATCCGGCGACCACGCAGGCGCGGAAAAGAACGCTGTCGAAGGCAGCGGGAGCGCACGCGGTTTGGCGATGCCGGTCGGCTCGCCGAGCATCAGTTGATATTCGCCGCTCGCATCAGAAAGCCACGCGAGTTGCGCACCGTCGGGCGACCACACAGGGCTGCGCTCGTGCGCGCCGCTGCTCTGCGTCAGGTTGCGAGAATCGCCTTTCTCCACCGGCACGGTGAAGATTTCGCCACGCGCTTCAAACGCGGCGCGCACGCCGCTGGGCGAAAGCGTCGCGTTGCGAATCATGCTGGCGACTTTCTTGAACTGCGGGCGCGCCCAGGCGAGATCGCTGGTCACTTCGATGTTGAGCTGACGTGCCTGTCCCGTCTTCGCATCAACGAGGTGAATATAACCCGCCTGCTCATAGACAATCGCATCTGGCCCCGCCGACGCATTCATGATGTCGAAGTCGTCGTGGCGCGTGAGTTGGGTGATTTGTTTTGCGCCGCTGCGATACGAGAAAAGATTGACCGTGTGATTGCGGTCAGAGAGGAAATAGATTGTCTCGCCCACCCACATCGGATCGCTGTCGTTGCTGTTGCTCCACGGAAGTTTTTCGACGGAATAATCCGCCAGGTTCATCACGCTGATCGGATGCGTGCGGCCCCCGCGATAATGCCGCCAGCCGCTGGCCTCGTACCATTCGGCCATGAAGGTCGTCGAGAATTCTTCGTAAGCCAGCTTGCGGCCATCGGGCGAGTAAGCGCCGCTGAAGGCGCGCGGCATCGGCAACGCTTCCGGCAGCCCGCCCTCCAAGCCAATCGCATAGAGGCGGAAGTACGATGCATGCGGCGCGCTGGTGCGTGACGAGGCGAAAATCACGCGGCGGCCGTCAGGCGTCCAACCGCGCACGCGGTCGTTGCCGGGATGATAGGTCAACCGCTTTGGGTCGCCGCCGGCGGTTGGCACGACGTACACATCGGTATTGCCCGCGACCGTTGCGGTGAACGCGATCTGTGAACCGTCGGGCGAAAAGCGTGGGGCACTCTCTACGCCGGGCGTCGAAGTGAGTCGTCGCGCTGGCCCACCGCTGCGCGCCACGACCCACAAGTCACTCGCGTACGCGAACGCCACCGAGTCGCGGCTTACCGTTGGTTGACGCAGCAAGCGCGTCTCGCGCTCACTGGCAGTGGCGGAGACGGGAAGGCCCGCTGGCAGACCGGCAAAGAGCAGGCCGCAAAGCAATATTGCAAAGACCAGTTGTCGGATGTTCATGGATGACTCTCACAAAATATTCGTTCTCTCCACCGTGTGAGCGGTGCCTGAGTTTAGCCGTGTAGTTCAATGCCTTGTCATTACCCAAAACTTTGCACGAAAAGTGCGATTCGATTTTCAGCCCGCGAAGGCGGGCGGCAGCATAAAGCCCAGGGTG
>JANOWX010000990.1:0-2243 GCA_031418175.1 Acidobacteriota bacterium
CCACCATCTGCCGCCCGCGTTCGCGGGCTATACGCATAATCGCCAGTGTTCCCAGGGTTCCGCGCGTACGCGCTACACCCTGGGCTTTATGCTGCCGCCCGCCTTCGCGGGCTAAAACCCAATCGCACGTTTCGTGCAAAAGTTTGGGTAATGACAAGGCTCACGGTCGGGCTACGGACACGGCGCACGCACTTGCAAACGGCTATAAATGCGGCTTGAATTCAAGCTGCCTTCAATTCGTTCTTACGCAACTGAATGTAGGGCTGCAACTCGCGCATCATCGCCGTGAACTCTTCAAAGCGCAGTGATTGCGGGCCGTCCGACCAGGCTTCTTCGGGCTTGGGATGCACCTCGGTCATGAGGCCGTCAGCGCCGACGGCGACGGACGCTTTGGCCAGCGGGCGCACCAGGCTGCGCTTGCCGGTGCCGTGGCTGGGGTCAACGATGATGGGCAGATGGCTCAATTCATTGATGACCGGCACGGCGGATAGATCGAGCGTGTTGCGCGTGGCCGTCTCGAAAGTGCGGATGCCGCGTTCGCACAGGATAACGTCGGGGTTGCCGTGCGAGACGATGTATTCCGCCGAGAGCAGGAACTCCTTGATCGTGGCTGAAAGGCCGCGTTTCAGCATCACCGGTTTGCCGATCGTGCCCAGCTTTTTCAGCAGGGCGAAGTTCTGCATATTGCGCGCGCCGATTTGCAGGATGTCGGCGTATTCGGCCACGAGTTCGACATCGTCGCTATCAAGCACTTCGGTGATGACGGCCAGGCCGGTCAATGCGCGCGCTTCGGCCAACAGCTTCAAACCTTCTTCGGCCATGCCTTGGAATTCATAGGGCGAGGTGCGCGGTTTGTAAGCGCCGCCGCGCAACAGATGCGCGCCCTGCTTGGCGACGTGTTCAGCCGTGCTCAACAACTGTTCGCGTCCTTCGACCGAACAGGGGCCGGCCATGACCACGAAGCCGCCGTCGCCGATCGTGATCTTGCCGACGCGGATGGCGGTCTTTTGTTTTTTGACTTCGCGGCTGACCAGCTTGAAGGGTTGCAGAATAGGGAAGGCATCTTCGACGCCGTCGGCGGATTTGATGTGTTCGATGTGTTCTTTTTTGTCGCCCGGCCCGACGGCGGCGATCACGGTGCGTTCGGTGCCCCGGATGACGTGCGGGGCGTAGCCGAAGCCGCGTATGCGGTCGCAGATGTGATTGATCTGCGCGTCGGATGCGGCGGGTTGCATTGCTACGATCATGGTTGTGTGCTCCTGTTGGTTGTAGTGGTAGGACGGACTTTAGTCTGTCCTATGCGCAAAACGGACAGACTAAAGTCCGTCCTACTTCCGGCCTACTGTTGCTCAACTTTCGGGCAGCGCCGCGTGCTGGTAACAGCCCAGCACTTTGATGTGATGGGCGAATTCGGCCAGATGCGCCAGCGCGTGCTGGACGCGGGCCTCGGCCAGATTGCCGGTGAAGTCCACATAAAAGCTGTACTCCCACGGATGACCGCCCAGCGGGCGCGATTCGATCTTCGAGAGATCAATCTCGCGCAGCGCAAAGACCGCCATCGCGCGAAACAGCGCGCCCGTTTCGTTTTTCAGCGTAAAGACAATCGAGGTCTTGTCAGCGGTGGCGGGCGGTTCGCCCGCCTCGTCGGCGCGCGTGAGCAGCAGGAAGCGGGTGAAATTCTGGCGGTCGTCTTCGATCCCGCGCAGCAGGATTTCGGCTTCGTAAACCGCGGCGGCGGCGGCGCTGGCAATCGCGGCGGCGCCAGTCTCGCGGCTCTGCATAATCATTTTGACGCTGCCTGCCGTGTCGTAAGCGGCGACCGCTTTCATCGCAGGGTGCGCGGCGAAGAAACGCTGGCATTGGCCCAGCGCGACCGGGTGCGAATAGACCTTTTGAATCGCTTCGAGTTTTGTGCCCGGCGCGGCGATCAGATTGTGGACGATGCGCAGATTGACTTCGCCCACGATGCGCAGTTGGTCGTGTTGCAGCAGCAGGTCGTAATTCTGATGCACCGCGCCGTAAAGCGAGTTTTCAATCGGCGCGAGGCAATAACGGCACGTCCCGCTTTCGACTGCCGCGAACATCTGCTCAAAGGTTTCGCACGGCAGCAATTCAATGGCGTCGCCCAACAGCTTGCGGGCGGCTTCGCTGCTGAAGGCGCCAGGTTCGCCTTGAAAGGCCACGGTTTGATTTGGATTCATAGTTGTCTCCTCTGTGACATTGGATCGGTACGGTACCGCGCG
>JANOWX010000991.1:0-4228 GCA_031418175.1 Acidobacteriota bacterium
TATGTGGGGGGGGCCTTCGGCGCGTTTCCGTTTTTTGCTGTGTTTTTTTTGTTCAACCGGTTGACGCGGGGGGGCGGTTTTGGGCGCGGCCCCCCCCGCGCCACGACTTCGTCACGCCGCTTTGAAGGGCGCTTCCTGCGCACCTTTGCATTGTGGTCATGCTTGCAGGTTTTGTATTGGTTAGGCGTTCCCCCGCATCGGTTGGCACAGCTTTATCACACGGCGCGTTAGCCACACCTACTTCAGCACTGCATCCTCTTTCAAAATTCGCCCCAACACTTCCACAAAGAAATCCGCTTCCGCCTCCGTGAAAACCAACGGCGGCCGCAACTTGATGACGTTGTGATACGGCCCATCCGTCCCCGCCAAGATGCCGTGCTCGCGCAGCCGGTTGACGACGTATGACGCCTCGGCACCCGCCGGTTCCAACGTCACACGATCGCGCACCAGTTCGATGCCCAGAAACAGCCCCGACCCGCGCACATCGCCGATCAACGGATAGCGTGTCATCAGCGCGCGCAATTCATTCAGCCAATGATTACCGACGTGCAGCGCATTCGCTTGCAGTTGCTCTTCCTCCAACACATCCAACACCGCCAGCCCCACCGCGCACGCCACCGGATTGCCGCCGAAGGTGCTGAAAAATTCCATGCCGTTATCAAATGAGGCCGCAAGCTCCGGCGTCGTCACGACCGCTGCGAGTGGAAAGGCGTTGCCGATGGGTTTGCCAAAGACCGCGATGTCGGGCACGACGCCCTGTGTCTCGAAGCCCCAGCGATGCGTGCCCAAGCGGCCAAAGCCGACCTGCACTTCATCGGCGATGCAGACGCCGCCCGCCGCCCGCACGTGTTTGTAAACTTCGGCCAGATAACCCGGCGGCAACACGATCTGCCCGCCCACGCTGGGCAGCGTCTCGGCGATGAACGCAGCCAGGCCTGTATCCAAACGCTCGATGATTTCGGCCACGTGTTGCGCGTATTTGCGTCCGGCCTCGGCGTCGCCGCGTTTGTAAGGGCCGCGATAATCGTCAGGAATCGGCGCGATGTGCACCCAGGGCTTTTGGCCCGTGCCGCCGGGGCCGTTGAATTTGTAGGGGCTGATGTCAATCAGCGCCGTCGTGTGCCCGTGATAGGCCGCCTCCAGCACAATCACGTCGTATTGCCCGGTGTGTGCGCGCGCCAGCCGCAAGGCGAGTTCGTTGGCTTCGCTGGCGGAGTTGAGAAAGTAACAAACACTGAGCGGCGTGGGCAGCAGCGCCGTCAACGCTGCGGCGTAGCGCGTCAGGTTGTCGTGCAGGTAGCGCGTGTTGGTGTTGAGCAACGCCAGTTGCTGTTGCGCAGCACGCACGATGCGCGGATGGCTGTGGCCCACGAGCGGCACGTTGTTGTAAACGTCCAGATAGGCGCGCCCCGTCTCGTCATACAAATACTGCCGCCAGCCGCGCACCATCTTCAGCGGCTGCTGATAAGTGACACTCAAGTTGCGTCCCACGTGCGCGCGCCGTGCCGCCAGCGTCGCGGTTGGCGCGGTTTCAGGCGCAGGGAAACGTTCCGCCGGAATGCCCAGCATCACATTCGGATCGGGCGACAAGCTCTTCCACACTGCGCGCTGACTGGCGTAAGCGACGCCGGGAAAATCACGATCTAAACCAAGCAGGTCGGTTATGAGTTGAAAGTGCAGATGCGGCGTCCAATCTCCGTTAGTGGGCGGCGCGCCGATGCGGGCGATGCGCTGGCCGCGCGTGACGGCTTGCCCCGGTGTGAGCGCGGTCAAGACCTCTTCATCCAAATGACCGTAAAGCGTAAAGAACGCCAACCCATCATCAGTCGTGTGTCGCAAGATCAGCATTGGCCCGTAATCGAGCCGCGCGGTGTTGTTGGCGACGCACTGCACGACGCCGTCGAGTGGCGCGTAAACTGGCGCACCTGCCGCGACGAACAAATCAAGGCCCAGATGCACCGTGCGATGTTCGTCGGTGGGCTGACTGCTGCTGGCAAATTCCGGCGTGGTGTAAAGCGAACGCGCTTCGTCATAACGCCCGATGCCGACGGCCACGTCCGCGCGTTTCATTTCAGCAAACAGCGTTTCAGTCAGCGCGTCGGACGTATACGCCGCCGGGTCAGCGCCCAACAACAGGCTGCCGACGCTGAGGTCAAACACAATGCTCGGCGCGCTGCGCATATCATCATCCAACACAGAAGCAAACTGCGCAGTGTTGTTGCGCAGCCAATCCACAACGCGTGTGCTGTGCGGCACGGGCGGCAAGCCGCACGCCTGACGAAAAGTGTAATGCGCCAGTGACGGCGGAATTGTGGCCAGTTTTTCCAGCGCCGCCCACGCAGGCCGTTCGCTGATCGTGATGTAAGGGTCGTCAGGCTGATCAAGTTTGCGCTGCGCCGAGTTCACCACGCTGACGCACAGCCGCGCGCAAATCAGCGGATAGAGCAAGGACAGTTCTTGTTCGGTCAGCGGATAAGCGCTGTGATAGCCGGCGATGACTTGCGCCGCGCTCGCCAGCGGATTCGGCTTGTCGAGCAACGCATACGCCGCCGCAATCGCCACTTCAAACACAGTGCAGGTGCGCAGCATGTCGCCGAAATCAATCACGCTGACGGCTGCGCGCCGCCCTGCCAGCAATTCAGCGCGCGCATCGTTGACCAGCACGTTGTAATCATTGGCGTCGTTGTGAATGACACTCTGTCTGAGCGCGGGCAAGACAGGCACGACTTCGCCGTCATATTGGTCGAGCAAGCGTTCAACCAAGGCACGCCGCGCGGGATCGTCAATGCAATGCAGCGACGCGCGAATCCAGCCCGCGCGCGCCAAATCCCATTTCATCTCACGCTGTGCCGCCTCTTGGGCGAAAGGATGCGTGAAATCGGCGAGCGCCGCGTCCAGCTTTCCCAACAGCCCACCCAAACTGAACAGCAATTCAGGCGTATGCGGATTGGCCTGTGCCAGCAAGCGGCCAGGTAAATAGCTCAACAACCAAACCAGATGCTCAGTTCCGGTCTCAGTTTTCACCGTCGCGATCAATTCGCCATTCAACGCCGGGCAAACACGTTGTAGCGCCAGCGTGGGCGCGCGTTCGGCCAGATGCCGCAAGGCTTCGCATTGCAGATCGATCAGCGCGCGCTCACGGCCGACGTGCATGATTTTCAGCACGTATTCCGCGCCGTCAGTGACAAGCAGGTGAAAGTTGTCATCGTATTCGCCGGGCAGTTTTTGGGCAGTGGCTTTCAGCCCATAAAGCTCTGCGGCAAGCTGCGTGGCCTCGCTGTTTAGGAAGGTTTCGGAAATTGATTCAGGGTTCATGATCGGATTGCGAATCGTAGGCGCTATTTCTTCATCCCCGTCATCCAGTTCAGCACGACTGTGAACGGCGGCACGCTCGCTTCGTCCGCGCTCGTCACAAACAGAAACCGCTGCCCGTCGCCTGTCTTCGCGTAGCCTGAGCCTGATGTGACCGCACGAGCGCCACTCAGCGAGAAGAGTTCTTTTGGCGTTCCGGCTTTCACCTCCGCGCCGAGCGTCACGTCCACCGCCATCAGCTTGTTGTCAGCAGAAACGTAATACAGTTCCCGTCCATCGCGCCGCCAATGCGGAGTGATGCCGCCATTCGTCGAAATCTGCCATTTGCCGCCGGAAGAAGCCGGCGCGCCAGGAACAAATGCCTGAATGTAAATCTCGTAGCTTCCTGACTCATTTGATCCGTAAGCAATCCATTTGCCATCAGGAGAAAATCTGGCGGGGCCTTCGGCAAATTGCGTGTTCAGCCAGGGCCAGGGCTTACGGTCACCTTCCAGCGGCAAAACCCATACATCATTGTTCGTCTGCGAAGTTGTTTCCCAGTAAAAAATGAAACGTCCGTCCGCCGACCAGTCGAGGGCACGCTTCGGATAGGCTGATCTCCACAAAACCTCATCCTGCCCCGCGCCACTTGCCGCTTTCTGGTAAAGGTTAAATGCTCCATCCCGATTGGAAGACCAAACGATACGGTTGCCATCCGGTGACCAGAACGGGCTAACATCATCTGCTGGATCGAAGGTAAAGCGCGAATCCGTCCCGCGCACCAAATCGAACACGCGAATGTCGGAAGTTCGCGTCTGCGGATCAAGACGCCCGACCGCCAGGCGCTGCTCATCGGGAGAAAGTCTGGGAGTTGAATAGATTCCTCCCGGGCCAACTGTCCCCAGCTTTTTGCCCGCTCGATCAAACCAGGTGAGTT
>JANOWX010000992.1:0-1738 GCA_031418175.1 Acidobacteriota bacterium
CGTCGAGCCGCCGCACTCCACAGGCTCCGCCGGTCACTTGCACAGGTCGCACTTTTTTCAAGCGCTAAAAACAGCGGGCGGGCTGGGGATCAGTGAAACCACGAAGGGACGCAAAACGGAGAAGGCCCCAAGCCACGCGCCCTTCCTCGTTTCTCTTCGTGGTTTCACTGATCCCCAGCCCGCCCGCTATTTTTTTAAGGCCGCAAGCTGCGGCGCTGACGTTCGAAGCTTTGCCAAAGCCGCCGTGCCACCGGTGAGCGGGGGTTGGCGGCGGCCAGGGCTTTGAATTCCAGCCCGGCTTCTTCCAACATGCCCGCCCGCGCATAAAGCACACCCAAGGCCAGATGCGAGGTGTGCACGGTTTTCGCTTGTTCGATCTCGGCTAGTTGAGAACGCTCTAAAATCTTGAATTTCGCATCGGGGGCGCTCGGGGCGGGCGCAAAAAACTCCTGCTCATCTCTGAGCGCCCGCACCTGCCAATAGTAAATGCGCCCGCGTTCGAGTTCCGTTTCCGGCGTCCATTCGGTAACCGTCAAAGCGCCGCTCGACGCCACTTTCCGCAAGTTGGCGTCATAGACGCTCACGTAATAACTCGAAGCTCCGTTCAACGCCTGCCAGCTCAGGACGGGCCGCGTTGATTGCACCACCTGCCCAACCGGCGCGAGCAACCAGAAATCTACTCCTTCACGCCGGTTGCCTAACAATTCGAGGGTTGCCGCAGGCATGCGAACAACCTGCGTAGCGACCTTTATCTGCTGGGTTGCCAAGGCTTCCTTGACTGCTGCTTGCGCCGCTGGCGCGAGGGTTTCCAGTCCGCGTAACTTGCCCGTTGCATCAAGTGCGATCTGCCGCCCGCCGTCAGACAGTGCAACCACTGACCCGTCAATTGACGCGCCAGTGACATCAGGGGTCGCGCTTGGATGGGGGGGCGCCAGCTCCGGCGCACCGCTGCGCGGAGCCGGCTTGCTGACCGGCGTTGGCGTCGTCGGCATGGGTCTGGCGGCCTCGCGCGTACGCCAAATCGCGGTGCTCAACCAAACCAGCAAAGCAGCCGTGGCCAGCGTACCCAAACCGCGCCAAGCCCAACGCGCGCCCGGCACTTCAAACCACGCGCGCACATTTGCCCAGACTGTTTGTGTGGCCGGAGCGTATTCAAGCCCGGGCACAAGGCTCGCCCGCACTGCCTGTAGTTCCGCCAGCGCCAAACAACATTCCGCGCACTGTTCCAAGTGCATTCTCGCCCTTGCCATTTCAGGCGCGCCCAGTTGTCCGTTTACGTAATCCGCTTGTTGCGCAAAGCTGAAGTAAGCGCAGGGCGCGCTTTCGGCCACGGCCAATTCACTTTGCAACCGCCCGACGGTGTCGTGCAATTGCGGCGCAGCGGCCAAACGCTGCGCACAAACGGCACAGCTTGACAGATGCCGGTCTGCCATCAGCAACTCGTCCGCAGACATCGCCCGCTGCTGAAAGCTAAGCAGTTCTTGCTCCGTAAGATGCGTTGTCACGTTTTCTCGCTCTCCAAAAGACTGATAGTAGGGGATAGCAGGCGCCGTATGCGGCTACAGCAACTTGCACATGAACAACACATGCGAAGACTGCTCACATATTGCGTCTGCCGGAAAATTTTCCGGTGCGTGGGAGGGAGTGCTGCATCGCGCCGCCGGCCCCCACACGGCGAGCGTCACTCACGGAAGAGCACAAGAGCATGGAGTTCAGGCTTCAGCCTGTCTTGGAGAGC
>JANOWX010000993.1:0-2604 GCA_031418175.1 Acidobacteriota bacterium
GGTTCGCCGCGTTCGACCGGCGCGTCCGAACCGCCCGCGATGACGTTGCCCTGTTTGAGAAAGGTCTGCCAGGCATACGCGCCTTTCAACCGTTGCAAGCCCAGCCGCGCCGGGGCGAAATGCAGATCGCCGATGGCATGCGAGGGCTGCATCGAAGGAATGATCTTCAGTTTGGCGAAGCGCGGGATGTCGTCGGGATGCACGATCTGCGCGTGTTCGATGCGCCAGCGCGGGTCGTCGCGCGTGATGCGTTCGATGGGCGCGACCTCGTTGAAGGCGCGCTCGTACCAATCCAGGATCACGCGGTTGGCGCGGTCGCCGATGGCGTGGACTTCGACCTGAATGCCCTTCTTCAAGGCCTCGCGCAAGAGCGGCATGACCTGCTCTTCTTTCTGCGTCAAGAAGCCGTTGGTGTCGTGGTCGGCATAATTTTCGAGCAGCGCTGCGCCTTTGGAACCGAGCGCTCCGTCAATGCTGATCTTGATGTCGCGCACCGTCAGCCGCCCGTCATACAGCCCAATCTGCGGCCCTTCTTTCAACAGGCGCTGCGCATCCGCGCCCGGCCCGCGAATCGCTTCGTACAAACGAATCTTCAACTTCCCTTCTCCATACAACCGCTTGACCATTTCAATTTGATCGTAGCCGACACCCGCGTCGTGCACCTGCGTCCAGCCTAGGGCGAGGCTGCGCTGATCGGCCAGGATGAGCGCGCGCTCGTTATCTTCTTTGGTCGGGCCGGGAATCAGTCGTCCGATCAAGCCCTGCGCGCGATCCAAGAGCATGCCATTCGGCTCGCCGGTTTGCTTGTCTTTCATGATCTCGCCGCCGAACGGGCTGGCCGTGGTTTTATCAATGTTGGCGAGCTTGAACGCCGCGCTGTTCGCCACCGCGCCGTGCCCATCGGCGCGCGTCAGATAGACCGGATTGCTCGGCGCGATCTTGTCCAGATCGGCGCGCGTCGGGAATGTTTGCGGTTGCCAAAACGTTTCGATCCAGCCGCGCCCCGTCACCCATTCGCCGGGCTTGGCCTTGTCCACGCGCGCTTTCACTTTGGCGAGGAAGTCGGCCAAGCTGGTCGTGCCTTCCAGATTCAAATTCATTTCGCGGAAGCCGACGCCGCTGAAATGATAGTGCGCGTCGGCAAAGCCCGGATAGACGGCCTTGCCTTTCAGGTCAACCACGCGCGTCGTCTTGGCCTCGAACTTCTTCACGTTCGCAGTCGAGCCGATGAAGACGATGCGGCCGTAGCGGATGGCGACGGCTTCGGCCTTGGGTTGCGCGTCGTTGACGGTGTAAACGACGCCGTTTTTCAGAACGAGTTCGGCGGGTTCGGGTTTTTCAGGTTGTTGCGCCGTGCTGTGCGTGAAGGCGGCAAACGCCGTCAGCGTGATGAGCAGAAACAGGGCAGTGATTCTCATGCGATTCTCCGTGAGTAATGTGGTTGTTGGGTGTTGACGATGGCCGCGATTGTAGCCGGTTGGCGAAGCAATCCAAAATTTGCGGTACAAGCAGATGCAAATCGTTTTAGCGCCGGAGACGCGGCAACCGCACGATGAATTCGGTGAATTCGCCCGGCTCGGTTTCCACTTCCAACTGCCCGCCGTGTTGCTGCACCACGATGTCGTGGCTGATCGAAAGACCAAGTCCTGTTCCCTGCCCCGTAGGCTTCGTCGTGAAAAACGGATTGAAAATCTTCTCGCGCACTTCCGGCGGAATGCCCATGCCATTGTCGCGGATGCGGACTTCTACCGCATCGCCGAGATTCGCCGTACTCACGCGCAGCTTCGGCACGAAGCCCACGCCGTTGTGTTTGGCCTTGTCGTTGACCGCATAACAAGCGTTGTTCAGTAAATTCAAAAACACGCGGCTCAGGTCTTGCGGGATCGCTTCGACCGTACCGGCATCGCTCGCCAGGGCGCGTTCGATGGTGACGTTGAAGGACGAATCCTGCGCGCGCATGCCGTGATAGGTCAGGTTCACGTATTCCTCCAGCATCGCGTTGATGTCGGTCGGTTGGCGTTCGCCCGCCTGTCCGCGCGAATGCAGCAGCATGCTGCGCACGATGCCGTCGGCGCGTTTGCCGTGTTCGTTGATCTTTTTGGCGTTGCCAGTCAGATCGTTGAGCAAGGCTTCGATGTTCTCGTAATCCTTCTCAGGAATGGCGGCTTTGTGCTTTTCGATGTCTTCGCGCAATTCGTCCATCAGTTCCACCGACAGGTCGGCGAAGTTGTTGACGAAGTTCAGCGGATTCTTGATCTCGTGCGCGATGCCTGCGGTCAAGGCTCCGAGCGAAGCTAGTTTTTCCTGCACCAGCAGTTGTTCCTGCGTCGCCTTGAGTCGTTGATATGCCTCGTTTTCGGCTTGCAGCGATTTGGCTTGCGCCGCAGCGGCGTCGGCGCGCAACTCGGCTTCGCGCAGGGCGGCTTTCGCTTGTTCGCGTGCCACCAGACGCCGTCGCTGCACACGGTTAACGCCAAAGATTCCCGCCGCCAGCAGCAGCGCGTAAACACCGTACGCCCACCACGTGCGATACCACGGCGGCAGGATCGTGAAGCTGAAGGCTCCTTCTTCGCTGAGGCGACCATCACTGGTGCGCGCCTGGAC
>JANOWX010000994.1:0-11217 GCA_031418175.1 Acidobacteriota bacterium
AGCGAATTACCCGGTGACCAATTCGGAAAGCTCGGTGGATTACGACATGGTCAAGCTGCGCGGCTTGGACCTGGATTTTTTGCTGCCGATGCGCGCCGAGTTCATTATTGCCGACCGCCGCGAGCGCAAATACTTTCGCAACCTGCTCACCTTCAAGTTCTATCGCAAGTTCGAGACCGACATCAAAATTACGGATGAGCCGCCGGGGCCGATCAAACCTTGAGCAGCAGGGAATTTTTAAGCTCATGCGTGCAGGCGCTAACTTAACTTAACCGAGGCTTACAATGGGCAGAGCCAATACCTTAAATACCGACACGATCAATTACCTGGAGTTGAGCGGCAACGGTAAGTCTTACCGCGTGCCTGCATATCAGCGGGATTACTCCTGGGCGGAAGAGCAATGGGAGGATTTGTGGAACGACATTAAAGAGCTCCGGCCGCAGCGTGAGGAGCGTCATTACATGGGCGCGCTGGTGGTTGAAGGAAAAAGCGACCGCGAGTTTTTGATCATTGACGGGCAGCAGCGCTTGTCCACCTTGAGCCTGTTCGCCCTCGCCGTGATTGGCAAGCTGCGCGCTCTGGCTGACCAGGGAATCGAGCCGGACAAAAACCGGGAACGCGCGCTCGAACTGCGGAAGCGCTTCATCGGAGAGAAAGACCCGGCCTCGCTCACCGAGAGCAGCAAACTCTTCCTCAATGAAACAGACAATGCCTTTTATCAGGATTATCTGGTGCAACTACGGCCTCCGCTCAACCCGCGTGGTTTGCCAAAGTCGAGCCGGTTGCTGTGGGAATGTTTCCGGTATTTTACGGCGCGGCTTGACGAGCTAACGGAATTGCAAACCGACGGCCAGGCCTTGGCCAGCGTGTTATCCGAAACAGTAGCCCGCCAGTTACTGTTTATTCTCATCACGGTGGACGATGAGTTGAATGCCTACACCGTGTTCGAGACACTCAACGCGCGCGGCTTGGAGTTAACAACCACCGACCTGCTGAAGAACTATCTCTTTTCCCGGGTCCGTGTGCCAGCCGACTTGCAAGCTCTTCAACGCCGCTGGCGGTCGCTCATTGCGGCTGTCGGACAAGAGCGGTTTCCTGAATTTCTGCGCTACCATCTGCTTTGCGAACTGCCCAAGATTCGCAGCCAGCGCCTTTTCAAATTGGTGCGCGAGCGCGCCAAGACGGTGTCGGAGGTCTTCGCCTTGCTGGAAGCGTTGGAACGCCGCGCCGAATTGTTTGCGGCGCTGGCGGACTCCAATCACGGGTATTGGGCGGAGTTGCCCGCCGCCAGACCATACATCCGGGAACTCAACCTGTTCCGGGTGCGGCAGATGACGCCGTTGCTGTTTGCGGCCTATGAGCACTTTTCGGGTGAGGATTTTGTCCGTGTCTTAAAGCTCGTCAGCGTGATCTCATTCCGCTACACCGTGGTCAGCAGCCTCAACACCAACGCGCTGGAGCCTGTCTATCATTACGCCGCCCGGGCCGTGCTGAAGGGCGAGGCGCGGACTCCGGCAGCCGTTTTTGACCAACTCAAGACGATCTATGTGGACGATGCCAAAGCGCAACAGGATTTTGCCTTGGTGGTGATTGACACCAGCGGTCAGCGTAAAAAGCTGGCGAAGTACATGCTGGCGCGGCTCGAACAAGACGCTTCCGGCCGTGCCTGTGATCCGGACACCGACCCCGGCACCGTCGAGCACATCTTGCCTGAGAACCCGGCGGACACTTGGAAAGAGCACTTTAAGGCCGAGTTGTGGGAGGCGTCGGTGTATCGCCTTGGCAATCTCACGCTCCTCGAAGCCGGCGCCAACCGCCGCATCGGAAACGCGGTGTATCCCGAAAAGCTGGCCGAGTACAGCCAGAGTGCCTACGCCGTTACCCGAAAAATCCCGGAGATTGCCCCCGAGCAGTGGACGCCGGAACTGCTTGATGCTCGCCAGCGCCAACTTGCTGCAAGAGCGGTGCACCTGTGGCGGTCTGATTTTGCGTGAAACCCGCTTGGCGCAGGGAGTTCGTTCAAGGCACGACACTCAATACCGATTGCCCAGCAACAACGTCAGCAGATTATTTTGAATAATCAGATTCAGCGGCAGGTCGCCGTGCACGTCGCAGTTAAACAGCGTCTGCTGCGGCGTAGCCTTCATCGCGCGCAAAAACGGCTCGCTGGCTTCCGGTTCCAGCGTCAGGCCGAACAGGCTTTGCCGCGTGACGCGCCCATCGCCGGGCAGGAAGATTTGGTCTATGGCGCGCCGCCGTGCTTGGCGGTTGCCCAACGCGTTGTTGGGCCAGAAAAGCGTTTTGGGCACTCCGTTTTCATTGATCAAAAAGGCCCCGGCGATGGTCGGCTCGCAGTCGCCGCCGATCAGATGCAGCGGCAAATTTATTGAAGCGTTACTGCGCGCATCCAGCGCGTGTTGAAAGGCGCGTGCCCGCGCCAGCACTGCGGCCAGGTAGCGCGCGCGCTGTTCGGCCAATTCTTTTGCCGCCGTTTCCCCTGCCGCCAAACCTTGCTTCTTTACCAGACCCTTGCGTTCGCTTGTCTGAGTTTCGGCGTTGAACGCCGCCGACCATTGCTGTTGCCGCCAGGTCTCAACGTCGAAAAGGTCGAGCGGCAGGCGTTCCAGCTTCGCGTTGAAAAAGCGCGCGCCGGTGTTACGCGGCAACAGTTGATAGACCGACGGCACGGTGAAAATCATGCGCTGGTGCAAGCCGCCAAAGAGCGCGACGCGGGTATGGTTTGCTTCGGTGACGGAATAGCCCTGGAGCAGTGTGCGGAAGGCATCGAATGAACCCGCGTTGGGTGTGCCGATCAGGATCAGCCGGTTGATGTGTTGTGCGCCCGCCCAATCCGGTTCCTGCGTTTGTTCGTTCAGCACATCGCGCCCGCCGTACATCGCGTAATAGCGCGCGATCAGCCCGCCCATCGAATGCGCGAGCACATCGAAGCGCAACTCCGGCTGCTGCAACTTTGCTTTCAACTGGGCGATCTTTTCGGCCAATGCCAGCGCCGCTTCGACGTTGTCGCGCCGCCAATCATAGGCGAACAGGTAAAACGTATCGCGGCCGCCATCGCTGGCCGGATTGTCAATGTCGCCGCGTTTGTAGCCGGCGTAGTTTTCCAAGGCTTGCAACAACCCGGCATAGACGCCGATTTGCGGAATCAGCTTGCCCAGATCGGCCTGCTCGATCACGCGCGCCGCTACGATGTCGTCACGATTCTCGCGCAAGCTGGCCGACGCAATCGGCAGCAACAACGCATCACGATCAGCCGGGAACAGTTCCGGCCAGAGGCGCTTTTGCGTCTTTTGGTTGACCAGTTCGGTGCCGAGAATGCCGGGGATGATGATGAGCGGCGGTTTGTTTTTGGGCGCCAGTTGCTGCGGGGCGGGGAAGACTTTGGGCAGCGTAGGCTTGGTCGCTTTCAGACAGGCGGGTGTGGCCAGCGCCAGCAACAGCAAGACGTAAAGCAGTGTTTGGCGGCGGCGCGGTTGCCGCGTGGTGGAATTTGAACTCGATGGTTTGCAGCGCATTGTGCGGCCACGATAACAAACTTGCGCGCCACGTGTCAGGCGTAGGCGCTTGCCTCGCCTTGACGCGCCCTTTATTCTCGCGGTCTTGCAAAGAAGCTATGAACGACGAGCGCCCGCCACAACCCATGCGCCGCGCGATCTTTTTGGATCGTGACGGCACGCTGAATGAAGAGGTGGGTTATCTGCGCACGCTGGCCGATTTGCATTTCTGCGCGGGCGCGGTCGAAGCCGTGCGGCGGATCAATGAAGCCGGTTGGCTGGCGCTGGTGTTGACCAATCAATCGGGCGTGGCGCGCGGGCTGTTCACTGAGGCGGTTGTCGGTGAGGTGCATGCCGAGATGCAGCGGCAGTTGCAGTGCGCAGGTGCGCGTCTGGATGCGTTTTACGTCTGTCCGCATTTACTGCTTGAGCATGCTGAAGGGAGTGAAGCGTTGCGCCACTATCGCATTGAATGCGATTGCCGTAAGCCAAAACCGGGATTGATTGTGCAAGCGGCGAATGATTTCAATATTGATATTGCGCGCAGCTTCGTCATTGGCGACCGGTATCGTGATGTCGAAATGGGGCACAACGCAGGCGCGCAAAGCGTGCTGGTGCTGACCGGCTATGGCCGCGCAGAGTACGCGCAACGCACACGCTGGCCGCGTCAGCCGGAATTTGTTGCAGCAGATTTGCTGCACGCTGTGAAATGGATTTTAGAAAAGGATGAAGGGGATGAAGGATGAAAAAGGGACGCTTCATCCCTCATCCCTCATCCTTCATATTTCATCCTTCTCCAATTATGCGCATCCTGATTGTCAGACTCGGAGCCATCGGCGATGTCGTGCATACGCTACCCGCGTTGGCGGCGTTGCGGCGCGCGTGGCCGCAGGCGCATCTCGCCTGGGTGGTCGAACGCGGGGGCGCGGCGCGGCTGCTGGCGAACAATCCTTGTCTGGATGAACTGATCGAACTCGACCTGCGCGGCTGGCGCAAACAGTGGTGGCAAGCTTCGGCTTGGCGGGCGGCGCGGCAAGCCGTTGGTCAGTTGCGCGCCTTTGATGTCGCGCTCGATTTTCAAGGGCTGCTGAAATCAGCCAGTATTGCCAGGCTTGCGCGCGCGCCGCGCCGGCTTGGCTTTGCGCGCGAAGCGTTGCGCGAACCGGCGAGCGCATTGTTTTACACCGAACAGGTCGCGGCGGATGATCGCGGCCACATCATTCAAAAGAACCTGCAACTCGCCTCGCGGCTTGGCGGCGACGTGACGGGCGCATATGAATTCCCGCTGGCGTTGTCGGTTGACGAGGAACGTTTTGCCGCACAGCACGCGGCGCGCGGCCCCTTCGCCATCCTCAATCCCGGCGGCGGCTGGGTGACGAAGCTATGGAGCACGGCGGGCTTCGCCGAGATTGCGGATCGTTTGTGGCAAGCTCACGGGCTGCGCTCGTTCGTGACTTACGGGCCGGGCGAAGAGGCGCTAGCGCGCGAAGTGGTTGAACAATCACGCAGCGGCGTGGCGGAGTTGCTGGACGCCGATTTGAAACAGTTGGTCGCGCTGGCCCAGCGGGCGGAACTCTTTGTGGGCGGCGACACGGGGCCGATGCATTTGGCGGCGGCGGCCGGCACGCCGATTGTGGCGCTGTTTGGGCCGACTTCGGCGCGGCGCAACGGGCCGTTTGCGGCGGAGGATGTCGTGGTCGAACGCTTCGATCTGGCTTGCCGCACCGATTGTTACCGCCGCCAGTGCAGCCATATTTCGTGTATGAAGATGCCGGTGGAAATAGTGTGGCAGGGCATTGAGAAGCGAATGCGGAAGGCGGAAGGCGGAGTGCGGAATAGGGAGTTGCCGATCCTCTCGCTCAAGTGATGCAAGTAGAAACAGAAAACAATTTTACCTGGCGCGCGCGGCTGCAACGCTTGCGCGTGCCGTTGGGCTTTGCGACGGCGGTGCTGTTTGTGCTGGCTTCGCAACCGTCGTGGCGTTCGTTGGCGTGGGGCGCGCCGCTGGCCTTGCTGGGCGCGGGCTTGCGCGCCTGGGCGTCGGGCCATTTGCGCAAGAATGCCGAATTGGCGGTGAGCGGGCCGTATGCGCATACCCGCAATCCGCTTTATTTCGGTAGCTTCCTGATGGCGCTCGGTTGCGCGGTGAGTGGCGGCGTGTGGTGGCTGGGCGCGTGGCTGGCGGCGTTCTTTTTGCTGATTTACTGGCCGGTGATGCAAGCCGAGGCTGAGCATATGGCGCGTCTGTTCGGTGCGTCGTATGCGCAATGGGCGGCGGCGGTGCCGTTGTTCGTGCCGCGTTTGACGCCGTATGAAGGCGGGCAGCGGCGCGCGTTTGAGTGGCAGCAATACCTGCATCACCGCGAATACCGCGCGCTGTTCGGTGTGTTGTCGGTGCTGGCCCTGTTGGCGTTGAAGCTGGCTGTGAGAGGTTGAATGAGACGAGTTGTTGTGACCGCAAGTTTGGTGTGGCTGTTGAGTAGCGTGAGTTACCTGGCGTTTGTGCGCGCGCAAAACCCGGTCGCTACCGCTCCCGGTGCCGTAGCGGCGCAAGCCAAGCCAACGCCGACACCAGCAATGCCGCTGGCGCAGTTGCAGCGCGAATTCAAATCTTTGCCGTTCAAGGCGGGCGAGAAACTGGTTTACGAAGTCAAATTCACGCGCTTTCCCATTGCCGCCAAAGTCGGCGAGGTGACGTTTGAATACGTGGGCGAAGCCGAACCGCCGGGTGTTCCGGCAACCGGCGAGGCGTTTTTCCAGCGGCTCGATCTCAGCTTTCAACCCAACGCGCAAGAGCGGTATTTCCGCTTGCGGGCCAGCGCGGTTTCCAAAGGCATCCTGATCGCCCTCTTCGGAATTGATGTGCTGAACCGTTATGAAACGCTGGTTGATCGGCAGGATTTCAGCGCGCGCTTGCATTGGCGCGAGATCAAAGAAGGCAAGAAACGCGAGGCCCAGGCCGCCTTGTTCGAGCGCGAATCGGCGGGGGTGAATTACAAATTTACGGATCTCAACAAACCCCAAGCCGAAGTGAAGCGCAAGCCGTTGCCGCGTCTCGAAGGCATGCTCGATTTGCTTTCGGCGTTTTACTTCGTGCGTTTGCAGAAATTGAAAGAAGGCGAGTTGTTGCGCTTTCCGGTCAGCGATGACGGGGTCAATTACGTGTTCGACATCGTGGTGGGCAAGAAAGAGAAGCTCAGGACCGATTGCGGCAAGCTCAACACGATCCGCCTCGAGCCGAAGCTGTTCGGCCCCGGCCAACTGTTTTCGCGGCAGGGTGAAATGACGATGTGGCTGACGGCGGACAAGCGCCATATCCCGGTCAAACTGATTGCCAAAACCTCGGCGGGGACGGCCAGCGCGCGGCTGCTCAATTTCAAAAATAACAATTGCTCCATCGTCGAACCAAGCAAGGAAGAGTTGGAACCGCCCGCCAAATAACACCTGTTTACGCCGCAGCCGCCTGCAACGGGCGATCCAAACTCTGCGGCAAAGCATCATTCCATGCCGCTTCCAGTTCCGCGACAGTCGCATCCACCAGCGTCTCGCTTGCGCAAACAATGTGCAAACGTTCGCCACCGACTTGGCCGATGATGGCACAGGGGGTGCTGGCTTGGGCGGCCAGTGCCTGCACCGCCGCGACGTTCTCGGTTTTCAAGCTCAATACAATCCGCGACGGCGATTCGGCAAACAGCAGCGCCAGCGTTTGCGCCAGTGGTTCGTTTAGGCCCGCCAAACCGCTCGCCTGGAAGTGCTCGCTCAAATCGAACTGCGCGCCAAGCGCCACCGCGCGGTAGTGCGCAAAACAGCTTTCGGCCAACGCTACGGCCAAACCGCCCTCCGCGCAATCGTGCGCCGAAGCGATCAGCCCACCTTGAATCGCCTGCAAACAAACTTGCTGCACGGCTGTTTCCAACGCCAGATCGAGTTGCGGGACAGCGCCGCTGACTTCGCCGGTGCATACCGACAGCAATTCGCTCGCGCCCAGATCGTTGCCAGTTTTGCCCAGCAGCAGGATCACATCGCCCGTCGCTTTGAACCATTGCGTGGTGGTGTGTTTGGCGTCTTCGATCACGCCGAGCATGCCGATGACGGGCGTGGGGTAAATGCCGCGCCCTTCGGTCTCGTTATAAAAACTGACGTTGCCGCCGGTCACGGGTGTGCCCAGCGCGCGACAGGCTTCGGCGATGCCGTCAATGGTTTCGCTGAATGACCACATCACTTCGGGGCGTTGCGGGCTGGCGAAATTCAGGCAGTTGGTGATGGCCAGCGGACGTGCGCCGCTGCACACGACATTGCGCGCGGCTTCAGCTACAGCAAGTTTCGCCCCTTCACGTGGATTCAATTGGCAATAACGGCCGTTGCCATCCAGCGACATCGCCAGGCTGCGGCGCGTCTCTTTCACACGGATGACGGCGGCGTCCGAACCCGGCAGCACGACCGTGTTGGTGCGCACCATGTGATCGTATTGGCGGTAGACCCATTGTTTCGACGCGAGATTGGGCGAAGCGAGCAGGCGGCGCAGGATGTCGGTGAAGGTGGCTGTTTCAGATTGCAGATTTGAGATTTGGGATTTGAGAGTCGTGAGGAGCCGAGGCGTGACATCTTCAATTGAGACTGAAACGGGCGCGGTCATTGGGCGCTGGTAGCGTGGTGCTTCGTCCGTCAGCGCCAGGTTGGGAATATCGGCGACCAGTTCGCCTTTGTGCCAGACGCGCAGGCGCGGTTCGGCGATCACTTTGCCAATCGTTGCCACGTCCAAGTCCCACTTGCGAAAGATGTCTACGACTTGGTTCTCGTGTCCCGGGTTGGCGACGATCAGCATGCGCTCCTGCGATTCGGACAGCATCATCTCGTAGGCCGTCATGTTCGTTTCGCGTTGCGGCACGTGGTCGAGGTTTAGTTCAACGCCATTGCCCGCGCGCGCGCCCATCTCGCAGGAAGACGACGTTAAACCGGCGGCGCCCATGTCCTGAATGCCGATGATCGCGCCCGCGCGCATGGCTTCCAGGCAGGCTTCGAGCAACAGCTTTTCAGAGAATGGATCGCCGACTTGCACGGTCGGGCGTTTTTCGAGCGCGCTCTCGTCGAATTCCGCCGAGGCCATCGTCGCGCCATGAATGCCGTCGCGCCCGGTTTTGGCGCCGACATAAATCACCGCGTTGCCGACGCCTTCGGCCTTGCCGTAAAAGATTTGCTCGCGCCGCACCAGGCCGAGCGCGAAGGCGTTGACCAGCGGATTGAGCGAATAACAATCGGCGAAATAGACTTCGCCGCCGATGGTCGGTACGCCGAATGCGTTGCCGTAATCGCCAATGCCTTTGACTACGCCGGCCACGATGCGGCGATTGCGCGCGATGCTGGCGGTGGATGTTTGTTCGCGCGTTTCGTCAATCGCGGCATCTTGAATCGGGCCGAAGCGCAGGCTGTTCAAGGCCGCGACGGGCCGTGCACCCATCGTGAAAATGTCGCGCAGGATGCCGCCGACGCCGGTGGCCGCGCCTTGATAGGGTTCGATAAACGAAGGGTGATTGTGCGATTCGATCTTGAAGGCGGCGCACCAGCCGTCGCCGATGTCCACGATGCCCGCGTTCTCGCCGGGGCCTTGCACCAGGCATGCGCCTTCGACCGGCAGGCGTTTCAGGTGCACGCGCGAGGATTTGTATGAACAGTGCTCCGACCACATCACCGAAAAGATGCCCAGTTCAGTGAACGAGGGCGTGCGGCCCAGCAATTGTTTGAGGCGCTCGTATTCGTCGGGCGTGAGGTTGTGCTGGTCGAGCAGTTCCTGTGTGACTTTGAATTCAGGCATGGATGAATTTGAGATTGGAAATTGGAGATCAGGCGGCGCGCAGCTTCAGCATTTCGCGCAAGCTGTCGGCCAGCGAACGGAAGATGACGCGCCCGTCGTTGCAACCGAGCGCGCTTTCCGAAGCGCGTTCGGGATGCGGCATCATGCCCAGCACGTTGCGTTCGCGGTTGCAGATACCGGCGATGTTGTTGAGCGAGCCGTTCGGATTGGCCGCGTCGGTGACGTTGCCGGCAGCATCGCAATAACGAAAGATCACGCGGCCCGCGCCTTCGAGTTCCGCCAGCGTGGCCGGGTCGCAAAAGTAATTGCCTTCGCCGTGCGCAATCGGCACGCTCAGGATTTGGCCCGCGCTGCAACCGGTGGTGAAGGGCGTGTCGGTCTGTTCGACGCGCAGATTGACGTGTTCGCAGATGTATTTCAGGCTGCGGTTGCGCATCAATGCGCCGGGCAGCAGGCCCGCTTCGCACAGGATTTGAAAGCCGTTGCAGATGCCGATGACCAGGCCGCCAGCGCACGCGAATTCCTTGAGCGAATTCAGCACCGGCGAGAAACGCGCGATCGCGCCCGTGCGCAGATAATCGCCATACGAAAATCCGCCGGGCAGAATGATCGCGTCAAACGAATCAATGTCAGTGTCTTTGTGCCAGATGAAATCTACCGGTTGGCCGATGACCTTGCTGATAACGTGATAGGCGTCGTGATCGCAATTCGAGCCGGGAAACATAACCACGCCGAATTTCATTAGTGCAGCGTCCTTTGCACGGTTGGTGGGAGCTAGGCAGCGGTTGTACAACATCGGTTCATGATTGTCCAGTTGCGGGACTGGACGGCTTGTGAGGCTTTGATGGTGCGCATAAAATGCGCGGCGTGGTTAGGAATGCAACGAGTCGCAGATTTCGAGCGCTTATGAACAAAGAGTTTTTACTTGTCCGGCTGGCTTGCCAGTTGGCTTACTTGACGGCGTGTTTCCTGTGCTTGGGCGGCGCGTATGCGGTGTCGCCGGTGCGTGCGGTGCAGCCTCTGGTGCAGCCTCCGGTGCAGCCTGCGGTACAAAAAGACAAGAAACCTGCTGACGCGCTGACGCAGGTGATAAATCAGCAGCGTAAGCAGATGCTGGAAATTGTGCGCAACGCCGAACAGGAGAAACCGCAAGACCCCGGCCAGCGCGAGGCGCTTCAAGCCGCGTTACGGCAAATGGCCGCCCAACGTGCTACCCAATTCAAAGCGATTGATTGGAAGGGCGACGAGTTGTTGGCTCTGATTCGGCTCTATGAAATCAGCGAACAATACGCCCCGGCCGCCGAAGCCTACCGGCAATACCTGAAAGAACTGCGCAACCTGAACGTCATCGCCAGCGCGCGGCTTGGCTTGCTGCGCGCGCTAATCGAGATAGATCAAATTGACGAGGCGCTCAAAGCCCTGAGCGAAACCAAGGTAGATTTTCTTGGTGGCTTTAGCGAAAGCATCCCGCCGCGCATCAGTCTGTATAAGGACTTGGCCGTAGCGTTGCGCGAGCGTGGACGGTTGGCTGACAGCTTGCAATTTGCGCGCGAAGCTTATGGCTTCACCAAACTCCCGCAGGCAATGAATCCGCGCTGGCGTGAAATGGTTGATCCGCTGCGCCCCAACTTGGCCGCGCTGATCGTGGCCTTGCTCGAACAAACGGGCAAACAAAAAGAAGCGGATGAGTTTCACCAGCGCGTGCTCAAAACGGATTTCGACCCGCAATCGCAATGGCGCGACGCTTATCAGGCCGAACTGACCGCCGCGCGCTTGATCGGCAAGCCCGCGCCCGAGGTGCTCGCTGCGCGCTGGCTCGACGGCCAGCCGGTCAAGCTGAGCGAGTTGCGCGGCAAGGTCGTGCTGCTGGATTTTTGGGCGATGTGGTGTGCC
>JANOWX010000995.1:0-8070 GCA_031418175.1 Acidobacteriota bacterium
TTGTATGTGGACGCCCCGCTCGTCCAAGCCGCCACCTTGCGGCAACTGGTTGAAACGCATGTCAACGAAAAGAACGCGGCCACGCTGCTCACGACGCGCATTGATCCGCCGCCCGCCTTTGGCCGCATCGTGCGCAACGACGCGGGCGAATTCCTCTGCATCACCGAAGACAAAGATTGCACACCCGCACAACGCGCCATCACCGAAGTCAATCCCGGCTTTTATTGTTTCGACATCGCGGCCCTGCTGCCCGCGCTCGACCGGCTGCAACCCAACAACGCGCAGGGCGAGTATTACCTGACCGACGTGCCCGAAATCCTGCTGCGTGAGGGCAAGCGCGTCGGCGCGACTCTTTATGCCGATTACAAAGAACTCGCCGGCCTAAACGACCGCGTCGAACTCGCCGAAATCGGCGGGCGGCTGCGCGCACGCACGCTGCGCCGCTTGATGCTCGACGGCGTGACGATGGTTGATCCGAACTCGACCTACATTGACGACACCGTAGTTATCGGTAGCGACACCATCATCCACCCGCAAGTCATCATCGAAGGCCATTCGCGCATCGGCAGCAATTGCGAAATCCATTCCTGGTCGCATTTGACCAACGCCGAGATCGGCGACCATTGCATCGTCAACAACGCCTGCGTCATCGCGGACAGCAAGCTGACCGCGCATAACAAAGTCGGCCCCTTCGCGCATTTGCGCATGCACGCTGAACTCGACGAACAAGCCGTCGTCGGCAACTTCGTCGAAGTCAAAAAATCGCGGCTCGGCAAGCGGACCAAATCCATGCACCTGACTTACCTGGGCGACGCCACGCTGGGCGACCGCGTCAACATCGGCGCGGGCACAGTCACTTGCAATTACGACGGCAAACAGAAACACCCAACCATCATTGGCGACGATGTCAAAATCGGTTCGGACACGATGCTGGTCGCGCCGGTCACAGTCGGACGCGGCGCGATGTCGGGCGCGGGGTCGGTGATTACGCGCGATGTGCCGGAGGATACGCTGGTGGCGGGCGTGCCGGCGCAGGTGAAACGGAAGTTGAAAGCGTAAGCGCCCGTCGTATTGCCAAATACATACTCATACATATAATGAGCAGCGTGCGTTATGGAGTTTGATTGGGATGACACGAAAGCCGCGATCAACCTGGCGCGGCATCGGATTGATTTCACCGAGGCGGCCGAAGCCTTCTTCGACCCGCACGCCGTGGATGATTTCGACGCCCGCCATTCGGATGACGAACCGCGCTATAACCTGATCGGGTTTTCCAGCCGGCGTTTGTTGTTCGTGGTTTATACCGAAACGGAAGACGGCTTGACGCATCTCATCTCGGCGCGCAAGGCGGAAAAGAAACATCAAAAAACCTATGAAGAAGAAAACTTTGGCTAAAGAGATTGTGGTAGACGTGACGGAAAAAGAATACCGCGCCGACCTGGCGAAAGGCTTGCGCGAAGACGAAGTGCTCAAACCCGGCCGCCACACATTCAAGCGCGGCGGCTTTCTGGCCCGGCACGGCCTCACCGCAGAGCAAGCGGCGAAGCAAACCAAGGTGCGTATCTCGATTCACCTTGATTTGGATGTGTTGAACTATTTCAAGGAGCGCGCGGCGCAATCCAACGCCGCGCCCTATCAAACCCAGATCAACAACACCTTGCGCGAAGTGATGGAACGCGGCCAGCCCGCTGCCACCAAACGGCGCGCGCCACCAGCGGAGACATTGCTGACTGATCCCCAATTCATCAAGGCTGTGGCTGAACAAGTGGCGGCGTTCAGTGCTGCGCCGCCGAAACGAAGCCGGCAAGCGGCTATCAAGAAACCAGCTTCGCAGGCTGTCTAGGAGTCATACCCAACATGTGCGGAATCGTCGGATATGTCGGATCGAAACAAGTGGTGCCGGTGGTGATCGAAGGACTCCGCCGCCTGGAATATCGCGGCTATGACAGCGCCGGCATCGCCGTCGTCAATAGCAAAGGCGAGATGGAAGTGCGCCGCGCCTCAGGCAAGCTGCGCAACCTTGAAACCGTCCTCAACCAAAAACCCATCGAAGGCGATTACGGCCTGGGCCACACGCGCTGGGCCACGCACGGCCGGCCCACCGAAGAGAACGCGCACCCGCATCGTTCCAGCTCCGGGCGCATCTGCGTCGTGCACAACGGCATCATCGAGAATTACCTCGAACTCAAACGCGAGTTGGTCAAGGAAGACCACCGCTTCCAATCCGAAACCGACACCGAGGTCGTCGCGCACCTGATCGAAAAACATTTGCGCCGCGATCCCACGCTCGGCCTGGAAGGCGCGTTCAGAGCCACGCTCAAAGAGATTCGCGGCATTTACGCGCTGGTGGCGCTGTCCGCCGACGAGCCGCACAAACTGGTCGCCGCGCGTTTAGGCCCGCCCGTCGTCATCGGCGTGGGCGAAGGCGAGGCTTTTGTCGCCTCTGACATCCCCGCGATTTTGCAGCACACGCGCGAGATGTTCTTTCTCGGCGATGGCGAAATGGCCGTGCTTGCGCGCGAAGGCGTCAAGGTCGAGAACGCCGCCGGCCAGGCCGTCAAACCGCAAATCCAGCACATCAACTGGGACCCGGTGCAGGCGGAAAAAGGCGGCTTCAAACATTTCATGCTCAAGGAAATTTTCGAGCAGCCGCGCGCCGTCCGCGACACCACGCAAAACCGCGTCTCGCTCGACACCGGCCACGTTTACCTGGACGAGATCAACATCCCGGCGGCCTACTTCCGCAGCTTCAGCGACGTGAAACTGGTCGCCTGCGGCACGGCCTGGCACGCCGCGCTGGTCGGCAAATACCTGATCGAAGAACTCGCCCGCGTCCCCGTCGAAGTGGATTACGCCTCGGAGTTTCGCTACCGCAACCCGATCCTGACGCCCAGCACGCTGATGATGGTCATCTCGCAATCGGGCGAGACCGCCGACACGCTCGCGGCCCTGCGCGAAGCCAAAGAGAAAGCCTGCCGCTCCATCGCCATCTGCAACGTGCAAGGCGCAATGATGACGCGCGAAGCCGACGGCACGATCTATACGCACGCCGGGCCTGAGATCGGCGTCGCGTCAACCAAAGCATTCACCTCGCAAATGGTCGCGGCGTATCTGTTCGCCTTGTACCTGGCGCAGGAGCGCAACACGCTTAGCCCTGAGCAATTGCAATGGCACGTGCGCCACTTGTCTGAATTGCCGGTCAAGCTGGAAAAGCTGCTCAACGACCCGCACACCGATTACGAAGAGCTTTCCAAACACTTCGTCCTGTCGAGCGATTTTCTGTATCTGGGGCGCGGCATCAATTTCCCGATTGCGTTGGAAGGTGCGTTGAAGCTGAAGGAGATCAGCTACATTCACGCGGAAGGCTACGCGGCGGGCGAGATGAAGCACGGGCCGAACGCGCTGATTGATTCGCGCCTGCCGGTGGTCGTCATCAACACGCTCGACCCCGACGACGAAAAATCGCGGCTGCGTTACGAGAAGACCTTGTCGAATATTCAGGAAGTGCGCGCCCGCGACGGCATCGTCGTCGCCATCGTCACCGAAGGCGACAAAGACACGCGCGACATGGCTTCGTTCACGATTGAAGTGCCGCCGTCGAGCGAATTGTTATCGCCGGTGCTGTCCACGGTGCCGATGCAGTTGCTGGCCTATCACATTGCGGTGCGGCGCGGCTGCGATGTGGATCAGCCGCGGAATTTGGCGAAGTCGGTGACGGTGGAATGAAGCTCCGCCGGGTTCGCTGATGACAATGGCTCTGTCGCCTGTCAGGTTTAGGCGGCAGAGCTATTTGTTTGGCTGAACTGTGAGGCGAGCGCGCCCAGCGTGCGATTGGCGGTGATCGCGTCGTGTGGAATCAGCAAATAGGCCCACGGTTTGCCCCCGTGTTGTTGTTCGTGCGCGGTGGCGTGCTGGCACCAGAGCACGGCGGCGCGGGCTTTCTCTTGCACGTCGCGGATTTCGATTTCGCTGGCGCGTTTGGGTTCGCAAAGATATTTGGCCGCGCGCGTCTCGACCACAAAATCAGGTTCGTAACGCTGTTCGCTGCGGTAATAGATGTGAAACTTGCCCGGCGCGGGTTTGAACCAGCGCAGCACCTCGGCATCGTTTTCCAGCAACACGGCGAAGCGGCGTTCGGTGTCGGAATCGAATTTCTGCCCCGCATACAGACAACGCCGGAAGCCGGTGAACAGCAGGCTGCGAATCTCCTGCCGGTCGTCGAGCGTCTCCCGAAAAGCGCGCACGCCGCCTTGTGCGCTGACAGCACAGCCGTTGTCTTCCAAACTCATAAAGCCCTTGCTGACGTGCGCCGCGTAACCCGTCGCGCGTTCCCAGCGGTGCGCCTGCATCTGCGCGTGAATGAGCGCGGCCAGCGGCTGGCGGTAATTGCGCAACACGTTCTCGATCTCTTCATCCTCTGACAAATACACCTGCACGCGCGCCACGACCTGCCCGGCCAGCCGGTAAAGCAACGCGGCCTGCTCGTCATAGCAAATGTCGTCGTAATCAATCAGCGCGTGCACCAGATGATCTTCCAGCCGTAGCGGGCGCTGGCCGGTTGTTTGGCCGCGCAGCAACTCGCGTTCGTTGCTTTGCAGGCTTTGAATCAGAATGTTCTGCGCGACGGGCTGATAGTGAATGTTACTCGTGTCCAAATTGAACTCGGCAAAGCCCGTCGTGACCTCGCCCGTCGGCGTGATGATGATGCGCGGCAGATTGAACGAGCCGCGCTGCACGAATAATTCCAACGCCCGTCTGACCACGCTTTCGACGCTGACCGGTTCACCAACCGCAGCCGGTTCGGTCAATTCGTTCAGGCTGACTTGCAACGGCGCGGCGGTCTCTTTGACGCGCTCCACGATTTGCTGTTGCACTGCGGGCGTGAGCAATTCGGCGGCGCTCGCCAGATGCTCGAAGCGTTTCGCCACCTCGAAAGTCTGTTTGGCGATTGCTTGCTCGGCTTTTGTCGCAAACTGCGGCGGCGTGGCGGGCGCGGCGAAAGGCAGCGCCAACGGTTGCCCGCCACCTGCCGCGTTGACCAGCCCCGGACTGCCATCAATCAGTTCCATCACGGCGGGTTTGACGATGACGGCTTCCTTGCGTTCCTGCGCGATGTCGCGGCCAATGACGAGGCCGGTGCGGATGATCGAATCGGGGCGGTTGGCTGCGTCCACGATTTCTTGAAAGCGATCGTGCGCGATGATGTTCAGCCGGTCAACGGCTTTGACGCCGGTGCGCCGCCCGTAAGGCAGACGCAGGCCGCGTCCGATGGACTGTTCAACCAGCGTGCGCGAATTGGCCGCGCGCAACGGCACGATGGTGTAGAGGTTCGTCACGTCCCAGCCTTCTTTGAGCATGTTGACGTGGACGACAATCTCGGTCGCTTCGTCTTTGCTCTCGACGGCCAGCAAACGTTCGACCGTTTCGTCTTTCTCTTCGCCGCGCTGGTTGGAATGCACTGTGATGACTTTGTCGCGGTAACGACCTTCAAAAAACGAATCATCCTTGATGCGATTGACCAGCGCCCCGGCGTGTTCGGTGTCCTGCGCGACGATGAGCATGAAGGGTTTCGTCAGCGGCTGCCCGGTTTGCAAGGCGTAAGTCTGCAATTCGACCTTCACGTCTTCGTGCACGCGCACGCCGTCTTCCAGCTTCAGCCGTTCGAGTTCGTCATCGGAATAGTTTTGCCTATCGAAGTTTTCGCGCGTGACGACGGCGGGTTCTTTGACGAAGCCGTCCGCCAAGGCCGTCGCCAGCGGGTAACTGTAAATCACGTTCTTGAATGCTTCAGCTTTGTTTCCGCGTTCGACTTGCGGCGTCGCCGTCAGTTCCAAGCCCAGCACCGGTTTCAATTCGTTGATGGCTTTGACGCCGGCGCTGGCGCGGTAACGATGCGATTCATCCATCAGCAAGACCAGATCGTCCAGCCCCGACAGGTATTCAAAGTAACTTTGCCCGATGTATTCCGACAGCCGCTTGATGCGCGGCAGCTTCTCGCTATTCGTTGGGCCGCCGCGCACTTCGCTGTTGATCTTGGAGATGTTGAAAATGTTGATGTGCACCCTGCCCTGCCACGCGATGCCGGCCAGCCCCGGTTGTTGGCGCAATTCGTCGCGCACGCCTCTTCCGCTCTCGTAATTTTCGCCGGTGATGATTTCGGGCGAATTGGCGGCGAATTCGCCTAGCCCTTCCAGCACGTATTTCGGCGTATTCGGCGTGAAGTCTTTGATCAGTTTGTTGTAAATCGTCAGGTTCGGCGCGAGCACGAAGAAATGCCGGATGCCGCGCGCCAGATGCAGGTAGGCGATGAACGCGCCCATCAGCCGCGTCTTGCCGACGCCGGTCGCCAGCGCAAAACACAGACTGGGGAATTCGCGCTCGAAATCAGTGACGGCGGGAAACTCAGCTTGGATGGCGGCCAGTGCGGCTTGGGCGTCCGCGCCTTTTTCCAGCGGGAACAGCTCACTGAGGTGCGCGAGAATTTCCAACGATTCGCGTTGGGGAGGCCGCAGGCTTAGCCGCCCGCTGATTGCATTGACTTGTCGGTTCATAAAATCAGTTTGGTTCGGGAGAAACGGTGCGACTACAATACGGGGCGTTATGATTGCTCAACACGAATTACAACATTTGCTCAATCTGCCGGAAAAGGAAAAGCTGCTCCTCGCGTATCTGCTGCTGGATAGCGTGGTCGCCAAAGCCAACGGCCAAGCAACGACTGCCGAAGCTCAATCCAGCGTTGACACCGGCGAAACGTCAGACGAACCTTCGCCTGCGGCAAAGTGGTTGTTGTCAATGGCCGGCAGGTATTCCAGCGGCCCGCCTGACACCGGCGCACGCGCTGACGAAATCCGCGCCGCCGAAATCAAAAGGCCTAGCGGTTTTACTACCAAGCCGCCTTTACCACACGAGGCATTATGATTGCTCAACACGAATTACAAACTTTGCTCAAGCTGCCAGCGCGGGATCGTCAGGTGCTGATCGAACTGCTGCATAACAGTCTGCTGCTAACGCCGGATGACGAGGCTCAATTGCCTGCTTCCGCGCCGCTCAACAGCGCGCCTGAGTCGTTGAACGTGCCGGCGGGGCCGGCCAATCCGCTGCTGGCAATGCTCGGCATCTTCGACGGCGGGCCGGGCGATAGCGCCGAGCGCGCCGATGAAATTTGCCAGGCGGAAATCAGCCGCCGCAGCGGCTTTACCACCAAGCCGCCATTGGGCGATGAGGTGAGATGAACTACCTGGTTGATTCCGGCTTTCTTTACTCATCACTGAACAAGGCTGAGCAAAGCCACGCGCGTGTGGCGCAGGTGGCCGCCAGCCTGACCGGGCGCATGCTGTTTCCAGTGCCCGCCATCGCCGAAGTCGCTTATTTGCTGCGGCGTGATCTGGGCGCGGCGGCGGTGGCGAATTTTATTGGAAGTCTGTCACATACCGGGCTAATTCTGGAAAACCCGTTGGCTGAAGATTATCAGCGCGCTGCTGACATCATGCGCCAATACGCCGACGCCAAACTTGATTTCGTTGACTCCCTCCTCGCCGCCATTGCCGAGCGCACGAACATCACTTGCGTCCTGACACTCGACCAACGGGACTTCCGCATCATCCGTCCGCGCCATTGCGCCGCCTTCGAGCTATTGCCCTGACGGCTCGATTTCAAACAACAATCCGCTCTGCTCGTCTTTCGCTTTCCGGGACTTCTGCCCGGACTTGCGCCCATTGCTTTCCGGCGCGGCTGCGTGGGCTTCGTTCACGGGCGCGGCTTGCGGCAGGCTGGCGACTTGCAGGCTGTAATCGTCCTGCCCGAACTCGCAACGATGCAGCACGGCTTTGGGAATTTTCTTGATCGTCAGGTTCGGGAATTCGTCCGCCCGCGCGCGAAAGGCCGTGCAGCAAATCAGCAGCGTGCGTTCCGGCCCGACTTCATCCGCCAGCGCGGCCAGTTGTTCGCGCCCCAGTGATTGCGTCGTGACGTAGATAAAATCGCGCTCGGTCGAATGGCCGTGCTGCCAATAAACCTCGGCGCTCGGCGCATAGCGGAAGCCTTCGTGTTTGCAAACGGCTTCGGCCAGCA
>JANOWX010000996.1:0-5102 GCA_031418175.1 Acidobacteriota bacterium
GTCTTCGTCCACTTTGGTTTCGGGCAGCAAGGCCTTCATCTCGAAGATCGGAATCATCGGCACGAAGCGGATGAACAGGAACATCAGCGTCAGGAAGAAGCCGATGGTGCCGAAGAACATCGTGAAATCGAACGGCGTCGGGTAATACATACGCCACGAGGCCGGCAGGAAATCGCGGTTCAAACTGGTCACGATGATGACGAAGCGTTCGAGCCACATCCCCACGTTGACGAACATGCAAATCACGAAAATCACCACCGTGTTGTCGCGGAACCGTTTCAACCACAGCAACTGCGGCACCAGGAAGTTGCACAGCAACAATGCCCAGTACGACCAGCCGTACGGCCCCAGCGTGCGGTTCTTGAACATGAAATCTTCCCAGGTGCTGCCCGCGTAGACGGCAAAGAACGCTTCCATAAAGTAGCCGTAAACGACGATCAGCCCCGTGGTCAGCATCACCTTGCACATATTGCGAATGTGCCGTTTGGTGATGAAATCTTCGAGGTGATAGAACTTGATGAGCGGCAAGCCGATGCTCAGCACCATTGCGAAACCGGCGTAGACGGCCCCCGCCACAAAGTAAGGCGGGAAAATCGTCGCGTGCCAGCCCGGCACGATGCCCGTCGAAAAGTCGAAGGACACAATCGTATGCACCGACAACACTAGCGGCGTGGACAAGCCCGCCAACAGCAGATAGGCCGTTTCGTAGCGATGCCAATGCCGCGCATCGCCGCGCCAGCCCATCGAGAGAATGGCAAAGACGAACTTCTTCCATTTGTCGGTCGCCCGGTCGCGCAAGGTGCCGAAATCAGGGATCAAACCGATGTACCAGAAAATCAGCGAAACCAGCGCATAGGTGTTGACCGCGAACACGTCCCACATCAGCGGGCTTTTGAAGTTCGGCCACATCCCCATCGTATTCGGTAAGGGGAAGAGCCAGTAATCCACCCACGGACGGCCCGTGTGCAAGGCCGGGAACATCGCCGCATTCGCCACCGCAAAGAGCGTCATGGCTTCGGCAAAGCGGTTGATCGAATTGCGCCAGTTTTGCCGCAGCAGCAACAGAATCGCCGAAATCAGCGTGCCCGCGTGGCCGATGCCGATCCACCAAACGAAGTTGATAATGTCGAAGGCCCAACCCACCGGGATGTTGTTGCCCCAGATGCCCACGCCTTTCAACAACAGATAGCCGATCGTGTTGAACAGCATCAGCGTGCCCATAAAGCAGATGGCAAAGCCGAAAATCCAGCCCTTCTTGAAACCGCGCATGAAGACCATATCAACGATCTTCGCGGTGATCGAACGGGAATCGTGGCCGGGCCCAATCATGGGCGGACGCGGATCAATATCTTTTACTCTCAAAACTTCTTCAGCCATGCTTGTTTTCTCTCCGTTCCGCCGGGCGCAGGTGCTACGGCGCGAATCAGATTTCAGGGATCGTCAGTCCGCGGCAAATTTTCTTTGCCAGCAAGTTCGGAATTTCGGTGTGGCGCGGCACTGCTTCCACCTCGCCCGTCTGCGGATTGCACCACAACGAATGCTCACGGCCTTCCCGTTTGAGGTAGCAGCCGTGCCTGCGTAAATGCCTGATTAAGGAACTGCGCTTCATTGCACGATCACGACCTGGCGCAACGCATTTTGCGGGGCGGCGCGAAAGGCGTCTTCGCGCCGGTCTTCCAAAATCAGCGCAATTGCCGCAGCCAGGCTTTTCAGGCATTCCTCACTACTACGGCCCTGCCCGTTCGCGCCGGGGATTTCCGGGCAACTGGCAATGTACCAACCTTCGTCCTGCTCGATGATTGCAGAGAATTCGTTATGCATCATCTACTCCTCCACTACTTCTCCACCGGCTTCAGCCGTGCCCGCCGCTCGCATGACCGGCCAATTCCGGGTTTGGATTGCGAATTTCAGCCAGATAGCTGGTACGCGGCCGGGTATTCAAATCAGCCAGCACTTCGTAATTGCGCGCTTCGTTCTTCAGTTTGTGCACGCGCGCGTTCGGGTCATTGATATCGCCGAAGATGATCGCTTCGGTCGGGCAGGCCGTCTGGCAGGCGGTTTGAATTTCGCCGTCCTGCACCTTGCGATTCTGTTTCTCGGCTTCGATCTTGCCCTGCTGGATGCGCTGCGTGCAGAAGGTGCACTTTTCCATCACGCCGCGCGAGCGCACGGTCACGTCGGGATTGCGCATATTCTTCAAGCTCGGCGAATCCCAATCGCCGTACAACATATAGTTGAAGCGGCGCACCTTGTAAGGGCAGTTGTTCGAGCAATAGCGCGTGCCGACGCAGCGGTTGTAAACCTGCACGTTCAGGCCCTCGGCATCGTGCACAGTGGCGTTGACCGGGCAAACGACTTCGCAGGGCGCCTGCTCGCAATGCTGGCACATCATCGGCTGGAAGTAGATTTCAGGATTGACCGTGTCCCCCTTGAAGTAGGTGTCAATCCGCAGCCATTGCATGATGCGTCCGCGCACCACCACCGCCTTGCCGACGACCGCGATATTGTTTTCAGAAGTGCAGGCGACGACGCAGGCGTTGCAGCCGATGCAGGCGTTCATATCAATCGCCATGCCCCAGGCATAACCGTTGTAGGGGAACTGTTCGGGATTGAAGATCGTCAGTTCCTTGCCCGGCTTATGCGCGCCGTGATGCACGCCCTTGGGGTCTTTCTTGTACTCTTCGAGCACCGTCGTGCGGACGATGTGCCGCGCTTGCAAGTCGCCTTCTTCCAGCCCCGAAGTGTCAATGTTGAAATGTTCCTGCGTCGTCGCCAGCGTATATTCGCCAGGCGCGGCGGCAAAGCTGACGCCATTCGTGGCAATCCACGGCGCGGCGCTGGTGCGCAAGCGATACGTGTCAAAGCCCAGGCCTGAACCGACGCTGCCCGCGCGTTTGCGCCCATAGCCCAGATAAACCGTGACAGAGCCATCCGGCTGGCCGGGCTGCACCCAAACCGGCAGCGCCAATTCTTCGCTGCCATGCTTCAGATTGATGAGCTTGGCATCGGTGGCGTGCCATTCCTTGTCCGGGGCCAAACCCAAATCCGTAGCCGTTTTCGGACTGATGATCGCGTAATTGTCCCAGGTGACTTTCGACAACGGCTTGGGCGTTTCCTGCAACCAGCCGTTGTTGGCGTAGCGGCCATCGTGAATGTGCGGGTCTAGGCGGAAGACGATCTCACGCTCAGCTTTTGCGGCGGGCTTGGCGTTCGCGGCCCAATCGCTCTTGATTGCAATTTGATCGAGCGGCAGCGGCGCTAAGGCCGTGCCCTCGACCACGCCGTCGTGCAGGGCCTTCTTCCACTTGGCCTCAAAATCAGCGCCCAATCGCGCCTTCCACGTTTCGCGCACCAGATCGTGGCTGGTCTTGGTCGTTTGCCCGGCCAGCGCCGCGATCAATTCGTGCGGCGACTTGCTTTCGTAAAGCGGTTTGATGAGCGGCTGGATGATCGTGATCGTGCCGTCGTAGGCGCAAGCATCGCTCCAATCTTCGAGGTAGTGCGCTTCGGGAATGTGCCAGTGGCAATGCTCGCCGGTCTCGTCGTGATGCGTGCCCATGTGAATGCGCAGCCCGGCTTTTTGTATGGCGTCAGCAAACTTCAAATCGTGCGGCGCGCTGTAAACCGGATTCGCCCCAATGACCACCAGTAACTCGACCTGGCCTTCATTCAAAGCGGCCGTCAGTTCGCTGATCGAAGCCACGTGATCCACCGGCACCGGTTCGAGCGAAGCGGTATGCACCACGGTTTGGCCGACATTGCCGAGCGCCGCGTTGATCACGTGCGCCAGCGCGTGCACGGCAGCCGGTTGATGCTGCCCGGCAAGCACGATGCACTTGCCCTTGTGCGCACTCAAATCCTTGGCGACAGCCTTGGCGAATTTCTCGGCTTCTCCACTCAAACCGCCGCTCATCCCCGCCACACCGACTTCAGCGGCAACAGCACGCGCGAAGCCATCAACCTCGCTGGCCTTGAGCGGCAAGCGATGATCGGCTTTCGCGCCCGTGCGCGTCACTGTGCTTTCGGCAACGTAAAGCCGGTTCATCTCCATCTTGCCATCGGTCAGACGGCGGCGGCTCATAAAATCGCGGGCATAGCGCAGATGGCCCGCGCCTTCGACCAGAAAATCGGCATCAAGCGCAAGCACAACATCGGCGGCGTCAAATTTGTAAACCGTATTGAGCATCTGCCCAAAGGCCAGCTTGCTGCCCAGCCGCGCTTCATTCGGCCCGCCCGGTTCGTATTGATGCCATCTGGCTTCGGGCAAGTCGGCCAGCAAGGCTTTGAGTTGCGCGCTCAAGGTGGGCGAAGTCGTCGCCTCGGTCAGAATGCGCAAACCCGCGCCCCGCTTGACCCGCTGCGCGTCCATCACACCGCGCAAGGCATCCAGCAAATCGCCCCAACGCGCGGTCTGGCCTTTATAGAGCACCGACTCTGACCGGTCAGGATCATAAAGATTCAAGATCGAAGCCTGCGACAACACGCTCGTGCCGCCACGGCCGGGATGTTCGGGGTTGCCCTCGATCTTGGTCGGGCGGCCTTCGTGACTTTCGACCAACAGACCTTCGGCCACGCCGTGCAGCGGCATCGCCGTCGCAAAAAAGTAAGTCTTGCCCGGGATGTAACCTTCCGGGTTCTGCACATACGGCACGGCATGCTCGACCGGTTGCACGGTGCAGGCGGTCAGGCCGGCGAAGGCCATCGAAGCGCCCATCAGCTTCAAAAAGCTGCGCCGCCCGGCCGGATCGAGCCAGGACGGATCGGCATCCGGCGCGTTTAACGAGGGAAATTCGCGGTGCAGAAACTCTTTGAAGCGCTCAGTGTCGGCCAACTCTTCCAGGCTACGCCAGAATTCGCGGCCTTTGGCCTCTTTGAGCTTTTCACGAATCGGCTCAAGTTCAGGGTGATGTTCTCGATGCGACATTGTTTTCCATCATCAGCGGCAGTCGGCGGTAGGCAGTAGGCAGTAAACTTCAACATTTACCTGCCGACTGCCGACTGCCAACTGCCGACTTAATTTAGCGGTGGCAAGTCGAACAGCTCGTCAGCACTTCTTTCGACTGGATGTTGTATTGCTGGGCAAGCGCTTTGCCTTTGATGGC
>JANOWX010000997.1:0-9423 GCA_031418175.1 Acidobacteriota bacterium
GGTAACCGAACCTTGTTCGTGACTTGGCGCGTCCTGGGTACGCACCGCTTCCAGCGTGCGGGCGTGGCGGCGGGCGGGGTGAAGCCGGTGGAAACCCTTTAGGCATTCGTCAGTCTGCCACCACGCCCGCACGCTGGAAGCGGTGCGTACCCAGGCTCTTCACAACTCCAATTTACGCAACCGCAGCGCATTCGTAATCACCGACACCGAGCTGAACGTCATCGCCGCGCTGGCAATCATCGGACTCAGCAGCAGGCCAAAGAATGGATACAACACGCCCGCCGCCAGCGGCACACCCAGTACGTTATACACAAACGCGAAAAACAAATTCTGGCGAATGTTACTCATCGTCGCGCGGCTCAAGCGCAACGCGCGCACCAAGCCGCGCAAATCGCCTTTGACCAGCGTGATGCCGGCGCTTTCCATTGCCACGTCGGTACCCGTGCCCATCGCGATGCCGACGTGCGCGGCGGCCAACGCGGGCGCATCGTTGATGCCGTCGCCCGCCATCGCCACGATGCGCCCCTCACTTTGTAAGCGTTTGATCGCCGCGCTTTTCTGTTCGGGCAAAACCTCGGCGATGACTTCATCCAGGCCGAGCTGACGCGCGACAGCTTCGGCGGTGGCGCGGTTATCGCCGGTCAGCATCACGATGCGCAAGCCCTCCGCATGCAAAGCCGCGATGGCGTCGCGCGCCGAAGCCTTGATTGGATCGGCCACCGCCAGCAAGCCAGCCAGCGCATCATCCAGCGCCAGCCACATCACTGTCTGCCCCGCGCCGCGCAATTGTTCGGCGCGCGCGGCCAACGCTGCATCAACCGCAATGCCCAGCCGATCCAGCAAACGTTGATTGCCCAGCGCCACACGCTGGCCGCTGATTTGCCCGACCACACCTTGCCCGGTGTGCGATTCAAAACTGTCTACCTTCACCGATTCAAGCTGCCGCTCTTTGGCCGCCCCAACAATCGCCGCCGCCAACGGATGCTCACTCGCCCGTTCCAAACTCGCGGCCAGCCGCAACAACTCGGCCTCCGTCTTCCCGTCTCCAACGACTTCCAGCGCCACCAACTTTGGTTTGCCTTCGGTCAGCGTGCCCGTTTTATCCACTACCAGCGTATTGACCTTTTCGAGCGTCTCCAACGCCTCGGCGTTTTTGATGAGCACGCCCGCCGTCGCGCCGCGCCCGGTGCCGACCATCACCGACATCGGCGTCGCCAGGCCCAACGCGCACGGGCACGCGATAATCAGCACCGCCACCGCATTGACCAAGGCGTAAACAAAACGCGGCTCCGGCCCCACCGACGCCCAAACGGCAAACGTGATGACGGCGGCCAACACAACCAGCGGCACGAACCAGGCCGCGACCACATCGGCCAAGCGTTGAATCGGCGCGCGGCTGCGTTGCGCTTCGCCGACCATGCGCACGATCTGGGCCAGCAGCGTGTCGCTGCCCACGCGTTCGGCGCGCATCACGAAGCTGCCCGTGCCCCCGGCTGTTCCTGAATTGACCGTGCCGCCGGTGACTTTGTCATTGATGGTCTTTTCGACCGGCAGCGGTTCGCCCGTGACCAGCGCTTCATCCACGGCGCTGTGGCCTTCGATGACGACGCCATCCACCGGGACTTTTTCGCCGGGCCGCACGCGCAACAGGTCGCCAGGCTGAACTTGTTCAAGCGCGAGGTCTTCGTCGTTGCCGTCAGCACGCACAATCCGCGCGGTGTTGGGCGCGAGGCCGAGCAGCAATTTCAACGCGCTGCTGGTTTGGCTGCGCGCGCGCAATTCCAGCACCTGGCCCAACAACACCAGCGTCGTGATGACGGCGGCGGCTTCAAAGTAAACAGCCACCGTGCCGCCGTGTCAGCGAAACGAGGCGGGGAACAGACCCGGCGCGAGCGTCGCCAGCACGCTGTAACCAAACGCCGCGCCCGTGCCGATGGCGATCAGCGTGAACATATTCGGGCTGCGATTCACGACCGAAGCCCAGCCGCGTTCAAAGAACGGCCAGCCGCCCCACAACACCACCGGCGTCGCCAGCGCGAATTGCAGCCATGTCACCACCGTGTGCCCCAGCGCGTTATGCACCGGCTGGCCCGGCAGCATCTCGCTCATCGCCAGCATAAAGACCGGCAGCGTCAACACCAGGCTGAACCAAAAGCGCCGCCGCATCTCGGTCAATTCGGGATTCTCGGCGTCAATGTTCGCCAGCGTGAACGTTTTCGGCTCGAGCGCCATCCCGCATTTCGGACAAGTGCCGGGGCCAAGCTGCACGACTTCGGGATGCATCGGGCAGGTGTATTCAATGTCGCTTGGCAGCGCCGGTTGATGCGCGGGATGCAGCACGGCTTCAGGGTTCGCGCGGAATTTGTCCAGGCAGCGCTGATTGCAAAAGTAGTAAGTCTGGCCTTGATATTCGTGTCTGCCCGCCGCCGTCGCGGGATTCACTTTCATCCCGCAGACCGGGTCGGTGTGAATTTCAGCTTGCAGCACCGGCAAGCCTTTCGCTTTGCCGCCGAGTTGCACCAGCGGCTGTGGTTGCGGCGCTTTGTTCAGATAGGCCGCCGGGTCGGCGCTGAATTTGTGCAGGCAATGCGTGCTACAAAAGTAATAGGTCTGGCCCGCGTGCTCGTATTGGCCCGCCGCCGTGGCAGGATCAACGGTCATGCCACAGACGGGATCAATCTGCTTGTTCATCAGCTTCTCCTTTCCGGCTTTATTTGATGAGGCCGAGCCGTTGTAAATCAGCCCCTGTCCAGCGGGCTTGTTCTTCCAGCATCGAGCGCAAAGTCTTAGGTGGGAAAGTGTCGGACTCTTTATGCGCGGAAACCGTCACGTGCCGTCCGTCGGCGTGTGTGTAACGGCGATGGCTGCCTTTGGTGCGCTTGAGAGCGAAACCCTCCGCCGTCAACGCAGCGCCGATTTCGCGGGCCGTCAGGCTGCGGAGTTTGCTGTAGTCAATTGCCATAGCCAAGCGTCACGGCGACACGCAGCTCAGCCAAAAACTGCGCGTCGGGCGAGGAATTGCCGGGCAGTGGAAGACCTTCCTCGACCATTTCCTCCACCACCATTTCCACGACCTCCTGGATGTGTTGCAAGGCTTCCTGTTTAGTCGCGCCCCAGGTCGCCGCGCCGTATTGCTTGAGCGCCGGGCAGTAAGCGTGAAAAGCCGGGCGGCCATCCTCAAACGCATCATCCTCGATGACCACCTGAAAAATATAGGTCTGGTTACCGTTGTTCATAGCGGCGTCACGATAGCACGAATCGGTTACGGGTCAAGCCAGTCTAGCCGGAGTGTTTGTGCTCGCTTTGCTGGCCGGGCAATTGCTTGCCCGGCTCGTATTTGCCCGCTTTGATGAGCGCCAGCATGCGCTCATATTTTTCGGGCGGCAAGACGCGCGCCAGCGTCATCATCCCCATCATCGCGCCCGTCCAGCCGACGGGCAGCCACGACGTTTCGGGCCGCGCGACTTCTTCATCCATCGTCATCCACATATCTTGCGGATAACCGGGGACGCGCCGGCCACCTGCCGCCGGTGTTTTGACCAGCACCAGATTCATGCCGCACTTCGGGCACTTGCCGGGCTTGTCAGATTTCACTTCGGGATGCATCGGGCACGAATAAACCGGCGCGCTTTGTGCGAGCACCAGCTTCATCCCGCACTTCGGACATTCGCCCGCTTTATCGGACTTCACTTCAGGATGCATCGGACAGACGTACATTGCAGCGGCTGGCAGTTGACCGATGGCGTTTGACGTGGCGTTCTCCGCCGAGGTGCCCGTCGTGCGCCCCAGCGACGGTTTCATCTCGTCCGAGAACGCGCCGCCTTTCATCGCAATGCCCATCCCGCCATCCATCTCTTTACCCGTCTGTAAAGCGTGGCCCGAATGCGCCATTGGCCCGACCATCGAAACCATCTGGTTCATCATGTGATGCGGCAGGTGGCAATGCACCATCCAATCGCCTTCGAATTGCGCGACGAACTCGACATCGCGCGCCTGGGCGACGCCGACGATAGCCGTGTTGTGCGGGAACCAGGTGGATTCAGGGGCGCGCCCGCCTTCGGTGCCGGTGACGTAAAACTGGTGGCCGTGCATGTGAATCGGATGATGATCCATGCTCAGGTTGACGAAGCGCATGCGCACGCGTTCGCCCTGTTTGACGATCATTGGCGTCGTGTCGGGGCCGCTCTTGCCGTTCATCGTCAGCCAGTTGAATTCCATCGCCAGCGTGTTCGGCACCGTGTTGTTCGGCAGAATCGCCCAGCCTTGCAACACAAAGGCGAAGTCTTTGTCGCAACGCGGTTCGTGCGGCACTTTGGGATGAATGATGAAGAGGCCGATCATCCCCAGCATCTCCTGCATAGGCATGTGCGAGTGATAAAAGAAGGTGCCGTTCTGATGCAGCATGAATTCGTAGGTGAACGACTCGCCCGGCATAATCAGGTTCTGGCTCAAGCCCGGCCCGCCGTCCATATTGAAGGGCAGTTCCAACCCGTGCCAATGCGGCGCGGTCGGTTCGGGCAGGTTGTTGGTGAAGAGGATGCGGATGCGGTCGCCCTCCTGCGCCTCGATGGTCGGCCCGGGCACGCTGCCGTTGTAGCCCCAGGCGTCAACCAGACGCGCGTCGCTCCATTTCGAGGCGCGCAGGAATTCAGTGCGCACCGGCTCGGCGCTCAGCTTGAAAACCTTCACGCCGTTGTCGAGCGTGTAAGGCAACTTCGGCAGATCGGGTGTGATGACGGGCAGGAAGGGCCGCCGCTCGTTCAGCACCTCGACCTGGTTTCGCCCTTTGGGCGCAGCCGGTTTGGCGGGCGGTTGCGCGCCGTGTTGCGAATGGTCGTGCTGTGGCTCGGGCGGTTTGGTTTGTTGTTGCGCTTGCGCCGGATTGGCGGCGACCAGGCTCACGCCGAGCATGGATGTGCGACGAAGAAAATTGCGACGATTCATAATTCGACTCTCCTGGGTGCGCCCGCGGCCCGCGGGCAGGCGCGTCAAATCAGACCGGCGAATGCTGAAATAAATCCTGCGGCATTCATCCGTCATGCCACGCGCCTGCCCGCGGGCCGCGGGCTCACCAAAATCAATTGCCTGGCGCACGCAAGCCGCCCATCAGCAACAGGCCGCGCAATTGCGCCACGCTCTGCCACAGTTCGACCTGCGCGGCGATGTATTCGGTGCGCGCCTCAAACAGCGTGCGTTGCGAGATCAGCGCCTGCGGATAGGCCGCCGCCATCTGCCGGAATTTCGCCAGGTACAGTTCATAAGCCTGTTGCGCGCGCGGCAGGATGTCGCGTTGGTAGCGCGCCACCATGCCCAGCGCATTCAAATACATTGCATAGCTTTCGGCCAGGCGCGCGCGCAATTCCAATTCGACGCGTTGCACCTCGCGTTCGGCGTTCAGTATATCGGCCTGCGCGGCGGCGCTATTCCCCTGGTTGCGATTGAATAAGGGCAAACGCACGCCCGCTTCGACGCGCGCTTCCCAACCCGTGCGGCGGCCCGCGATTTCATTGTATTCATTGCTCGCGCCCGCGCCCGCGCGCACAAACACATCGGGGCTGGGCTCGGCCCTGGCGCGTGCGCTGACGGCCTGGGCGCGCGCGACGCCGGTTTGCGCAGCCTTGATTTCAGGGCTGTCGCGCAAGAGCGTCGCCAGCAATTCATCGAATTTGAATGGCGGCGCTGCGGTTTCAAGCGAACCGTCGAGTCGCGCCGGTTTGAATTGCGCTTGCATGGCCGGTTCGTTGACGACGGCGGCCAGCGTTTGCCAGAGCCGCGTCAAACCGTTTTCAGCGCGCAGTTGTTCAATCTCGGCGCGTTGCAATTCGACCTCGGTGGCCAGCACGTCGGGGCGGTCGGCCTGGCCCACGTTGTAAAGGTCTTCCGAAATCACGACCGCCTCGCGCGTCAGTTCGGCCAACTGTTTGCGCAGGTCAACCAGTTGTTGCGCGCCGAGCGTTTCGTAATACAGCAGCCGCACGGCATTGACGACGCGCATGCGTTGCGCCGCGGCGCTGACTTCGGCTTGCGCTTTGTCTTGTGCGGCAATGGCTTTGTCTTTGGCAAGCTTGCCGCCGGTCAGGATGGTCTGTTCGACAAAGAAGCCGTGGGCGCTGCGAAAGGCGCGGACGCGCGGATTGAAGGCGAGCCCTTCGCCTTCATACCCGGCAACTGGATTGGGCCAGAGACCGGCCTGTTTGCGCCGCCCTTCGGCTGCGCTGATCGCGGCTTCGGCTTGGGCGAGCGTGGGATTGTTTTTGAGCGCGAGTTGCTCCAAGTCCTCTAAACGAAGCGGCGCGGCTGGCGGTGGTTGTTGCGCGGGCGCGCGGACAGCCGCCAGCGCCGCCAACGCGCAGGCAAGCAAGAGCGTTCGGCTTGAACGCATAAGCGATTCCTCCATTCAATCTGGCAACTTGGTCAGAATTTCCGGTTACGCGCGGACACGACGGCCCACGCGTTGAGATGGCGGACGCGGTGGGCGGATTAAATACGCTGGACGGTGGTGTGTTGTTGTCGAGGCGGCGGTTTGAAAGGCGGCGCGGCGGGCTTGTTCAGCACAGCATAAGACAGACCGGTCTCAGCCCAACTGAAAGGCAGAATGAAATCCGGCTGCCCAGCCAGTGGCGCTTGTTGTTTGGCGAATTGATTATCGGGCAGCAACGATTGCAACACCGCGTGTTGCTGGCAATCGTGCGAATGTTTTGGCGGTACGGGCTGGGCTGGCGTTGCGGCCCCCTGTTGCGGATGGCAATGCGCGTGCTCGTTTTGTGTTGGCGCCTGTTCGGTTGCCGTCTCGGTTGCGCAGGCCACCGTGGCGCAAACGACCTGGCAAACCTGCACGCAAAACATTCCCGCCGCAAGCAAGAGCGCACAGCACGCCGTCATCCATGCTTTTGAGGACTTTGAGGATTTTGAGTTAGGCAACACGGCGCGGAATCTACCACGGCGCCGTTTGGTCTGTACAGCAGGCTGACAGCTTGGAAGACAAGGGCGGCATCGCAGTATTCCTTGCAGATCGTTTGCGTATTGGCGGCGGCTTGCGTGGCCCGCACCTGTTGAATAGTCCGGGTGCCGGAAAGCAGGCTGAAGGTTAACAGACAAACGCGCGTGCACAGTGATACCAACCACCTACGAACCGTGAATCCAGTCCCATTCAAGCTCAGCTTTTTGACAGGAGGCGGGCTATTGCTTCAGATGCGCAACCTTCGCTTTGCCCTTGGCGAGCACAGTCACGACGAAGAGGTTGTCGTAATCGGTATCGGCAATCTCTGGGACAACATCGCCGCCCAGCGCTTTGATCAACGCCGGAACCGTATTGCTGTGCCCGACGATCAACGCGCTCTGCCCCGCCTGCGCGTAGATGCGCTCCACCATGTCTTTCAAATACTGCGGAGCAAGCTCCTTCGCGTTCATCGTGTCCATACTGACCGGCACGACTGTGGCAGTCAGGCCCAACGCTTGCGCCAAAGGTTCGGCGGTGTGTTTGGTGCGCAGGTATTGCGAGCTATAGATCGTCTTGATGCCGGCTTTGCCAAGCATGCGCGCCAACGCCTGCGCGCGGGCCTGCCCGGCTTCGGTCAGCGGCGGATCAGCGGGCGGCGTCGCGGCCTTTTCGGCGTGGCGGACTAGGTAAACGGTGGTTACCTTGAACTCGTCCGCAGCCGTGCCTCTTAGAGCGCCGCTACTCAGCACAAACAACGAAACGGCACAGGCCAACACTGCCAGCTTTAAGCTAGCCGCTGGTAACATCCGAGCAGAATTTAGTAACTTCATTTCAACAAACCTCGCATTGTGTTATTCGGTCATTGCAAATGCTGGCGCATGAACTGCAAAAACAAACCCCAATCCGACGGGATCATCCCGTGCCCGCCCGCGTGCATCACGTAACCGAGCGTATGAAAAATCGTCTGGCCGGCGGCAGGCATTTGCGTTGTGCCCAGCCCCTGTTTGCCGAGCAGCTTGAACACAGGCTCGGCCGCGACCGCCGCCAGGAATTCGCCTTTCGGATCAGACCACACATCGGTGTCGCCGGTTTGCAGCAACACCGGACGCGGCGCAATCAGCGCGACAAGCATGTGCGCGTCCACGGGAAATTCATTCACGCGGTCGCCATACTTGCCGTAATTCGCCGCGAACTGATAGGGGTAGCGCGTAGCCTCAGTCAAATGTTTGATCGTCTCGCCGTAATTGCGCCGGCTGAGCGCCGCGCCGCCTTCGCCCGAACAACTGGCAATCACCAGTGCAAAGCGCGCCCGCCCACAGCACCGTTTTGCCCAGGCGCGACACGCCGGTGATCGCCACGCGCTTACTGTCAACGCCCTTGTCGGTTTCGAGATAATCGAGCGCGCGGCTGGCGCCCCAGGCCCACGCGCCAATCGCGCCCCATTCGTTCGGCGCGGGTTCGGTTTGCCCTGGTTTGAGATACAACGCACGCACGCCGTGCGGAACGCCGCCGAGGAAATCAGGGTCAACGTCGCCGTAATAAAAGTATCTATTGCCATGACAATTATTCTTACTGTCCAAGAGTGCTTGCTTGCTAAACACGCGCGTCAGTCGAGGGTTTCGCTGTAATGCGCTACGTCGGCGCGAGGTTTGGGTGATGTTGTTTCAACCACGCCAGCACATCCGCGCGCAACGCTTTGGTAAACGCAATCAATTCCAGCGCGTCCGCCTCGGTTGCCGCGCCCGTCCGGTCATATTCGGTCGTATTGCGTTTGCGGCGGCAGAGTTCCAGATAGTCGGCGTCGTCCTGTCGCTGGTTACCGAGAATCAGCGGCAGCGCAGCAATGGTGCGGAAATGCTGCAACGTATTTTCAGGGCGATAGCCGGAAGCTCGCAGCAAAATGGTGCAGAGTTTCAGCGCGCCGTTGTAAGCGATACCGAAACGCCAGTCCGCCGAAATGTTGCCGCCCGCGTCAGACAGATCACGTTCGACGATAGCCAGCAGGTCGGCGATCTCTTGTGCGCTGCTTTGGTGTGGACGCAACCAGCCGTTATTGGCCCAATCTGGTAAGCTCATCTTCGCTCCCTTTGACAAATAATCGCGGGGTTCCCAACACCGAGGTGATGAAATGGTCACGCTCTTTCACGCGCCGCGCGAACTCTGCGGGCGTCAACACGTGCGGGTTCACCTCGCGGCCAAGCTGGGTGCTGAGTCCTGCCAACCGCTTGCCAAGCTGGCGCAGGGTGAGCGTGCCGATGACCAGCAAATCAATGTCGCTGCCGGCTTTTTCGGTGTGGCTGGCAATCGAACCAAACACGAAAGCGTAACGGATTCCGGTTTCGCCCAATGCCTCGCGCAACACGCCCACCAACCCGCTCGTCTTCAGCACGAGGTTGCGGATGTCCGGGTAAAGCGGATGCGCATGGCTGGCGCGGTAATACGTGCGATTACCGTCAGGCCGCGCTTCCACCACGCCGAGCCGG
>JANOWX010000998.1:0-9271 GCA_031418175.1 Acidobacteriota bacterium
GCTTGAATCATTGACGGAGGTGGGCGGAGTCACGGAGCTCCGCCCACCTCCGTTTTTTCTGCGCCTTGCCCCTGCTTGTTTCAAACCGCTTGGCGCGCTATGTTCTCAGCGTCGCGCAGCTAGCGCGTCAATGACCTGACGCCAAAGGAGAACAAGCATATTCCCAACATCGAAGGCAAAATCCTGGGCTTGAAACCCAGCCAACTCAAACGGCTCGAAAAGATGTATCAGCGCCGTTTGCCGCCCACTGAAATCGTCACCGCCGAATTCGCCCGGCAACTGACCGAACTCTCGCACGAGATCGGCCGCCAGATCGGCGTGCTGATCAATCGCAAAGGCTACGTCGAACACGTCGTCGTCGGCGACGCCACGCAAATCGTGCTGCCCGTGCTGGATCGCGCACGCCTGGGTCAGTCGCGTTTCAACGGGCTGCGCTGTTTGCACACGCACCTGCGCGGCGAAAAAGGCTTAACGCAGGACGACCTGACCGACCTGGCGCTGCTGCGGCTGGACCTGATGGCCGCGATTGATGTGGATGAAAAGACCGGCCTGCCAGGGTTGGTACGCGCCGCGCACGTGTTACCGATCAGCAGCGCGGCGGAAGCGCCTGTGCATGACGCCGAAGAAGACGAAGCCAAACCCGCCGCGCCGCAGCCCTATCAATTTCTCGAACCGCATTTGCCCGGCCAATTCGATGTTGACTTCCTCGAAATGATCACCGCGCTCGAAGACGAGATGGCGCGCAATCGCGGCACACGCAAAGCTTCGGACACGCGCGACCGCGCCTTGCTCGCCGGCATCACCACCACCACCTTGACCGAGGCGCGCGAATCCATGGATGAGTTGCGCGAACTGGCGACATCGGGCGGCCTGGTCGTGTTGGATGAAGTGCTGCAACGCCGCCACAAACTCGACCCGGCCACGCTGATCGGCAAAGGCAAGCTGAGCGAGATCGTCATCCGCAGCCTGCAACTGGGCGCGGATATGATCGTCTTTGACCGCGAACTGTCGCCCGCGCAGATGCGTTCGATCAATGCCGCCACCGATCTGAAAATCCTCGACCGTTCGCAACTGATCCTCGACATCTTCGCCCAGCGCGCGCAGACCAGTGATGGCCGCATTCAAGTAGAGTTGGCGCAGTTGAAATACATGCTCCCGCGTCTGAGCGGCAGCGGCGCCGAAATGTCGCGCCTGATGGGCGGCATCGGCGGACGCGGCCCCGGCGAAACCAAGCTGGAAACCGACCGCCGCCGCGTGCGCGACCGCATCACGCACCTGGAACAGCAACTCGAAAAGATTCGCAGCAGCCGCCAGCAACGCCGCGCCCAACGCGCCAAACGCGAAATGCCCGTCGTCTCGATTGTCGGCTACACCAACGCCGGCAAGAGCACGCTGCTCAACACGCTGACGCAGAGCAGCGTGTACACTGAAAAGCAAATGTTCGCCACGCTGGACCCAACCAGCCGCCGCCTGCGTTTGCCCGCAGACCAGGAGATCATCGTCAACGACACGGTCGGTTTCATCCGCGACCTGCCCAAAGATTTGCTGGCCGCGTTCAAGGCTACGTTGGAGGAAGTCGAGCAATCGGATTTGCTGATTCATCTGGTGGATGCCTCAAGCCCGCAATTTGAAAACCAGATGGCCTCGGTCAATCGCATTCTGGATGAGTTGGAGTTGAGCCAGATTCCGCGCCTGCTGGTGTTTAACAAACTGGATTTGGTAAGCGAGGAAGACCGTTATCATCTGTGCCGCACGCACGATGCGTTGGGGATTTCGGCGTTGAAGCGCAGTTCGTTGAGCGAATTGGCGGAGGCACTGAGTGCGCGGTTGAATCCGCCCAAACCGGAACAAGCTGAGGAACCAGTCGAGGAACCATGAAGACACGCAAGCCCGCCCTCCGCAAAGCTGACACCGCCAGCCCCGCAGCGATTGCGCAACGGCTGTTCGGTGAAATCCGCGAATTGATTGAGTTGACGCGCGAACGGGCGGCCCAGGCAGTCAATGCCGGGCTGGTGCTGCGCAACTGGCACATCGGCGACCGCATTCGCAAAGAGATTCTGGGCGAGGAGCGGGCCGCGTATGGCGAGGAGATTGTCGGGACACTGGCCCGACAATTGACGGTTGAATACGGGCGCGGATTCAGCCCCGCCAGCCTCTTTCATATGATCCGTTTCGTTGAGGCTTTCCCCATAGTCGAAATTGTCTCGACACTGTCGAGACAATTGGGCTGGTCGCACTTTCTCGAAATCATCTACCAAAAAGACGACCTCAAACGCGACTTCTATGCCGAGATGTGCCGCGTCGAAAGATGGAGCGTCCGCACCCTGCGCGACAAGCTTAGAGGCATGCTTTACGAACGCACTGCCCTCTCGAAAAACACGCCGGAGTTCATTCGGCAGGAATTGACCGGCCTGCGCGAACAAGACCGCCTGACGCCCGAACTGGTTTTCCACGATCCCTACATACTGGATTTTCTAGGCTTGCGGGACACATACAGCGAAAAGGATTTGGAAGCCGCCATCCTGCGCGAACTCGAAAAGTTCCTGCTCGAATTGGGCGGCGATTTCAGCTTTGTGGCGCGCCAGCAACGCATGACTATCGGCCAGGCGGATTTCTATCTCGACCTGCTCTTTTACCATCGCCGCCTGCGCCGCCTGATCGCCATTGAATTGAAGCTCGGCCCTTTTGCCGCCGAACACGTCGGGCAGATGGAGCTTTATCTGCGCTGGCTCGACCAATCAGAACGCCGCCCCGGCGAGAAAGCCCCGCTCGGCTTGATCCTGTGCAGCGAGCGCGATCACGAACAGGTTGAATTGCTGGAACTCTCGCGCCGCGGCATCCGCGTGGCTGAATACCTGACGGAGTTGCCGCCGCGCACTTTGCTGGTGACCAAATTGAATGAGGCGATGCGCCTGGCGCGCGAACGGCTGAAACTCAAGCGCGGTAAGCAATGAATCCTCTTCAGCGTGGCAAGGCAGTGAGCAAAATGTCTTTGTACCAAGCCTCGCTCGGCGGCCCACTGCGAATTTGCATGTGGCTAGGCTGTAGCTCGATTGACTAACGCCTGCGCTGCGGCATGGGCGGTTTCGTGCCGCCCTCACCGCCGGGCCGCGCGGGCACGGCGCCAACTTGATTGACTGCTGGAACGGTTTGCCAAGCGTCGCGCGTGACGCCGAAAAGCGCGTTAGCAGCCTCTTCAGCGGCGAGCGGAGTGAGGTGGTAAGAACTGCCCGCGGCCACTTCCGCCCCGGCGTTTTGCGCGCGGTATTGCAGTTGATAGCCGTCGCAGGCTCTTGAGACGACTTCCAAATCGAAGCTCAGTTCCTGTTCGGGCAACGCCTCGGCGGCTGCCGAAAAGGCCTTGGCCTGTTGTTCGCCATTGAGTTGGGTTTTCCAACCCGTGACTCGTTTTAACACTTGAAAGCTCATGATTACACCTCGTTGTGGAGCAGGTCTTCATAACTATCGCGGTGGCGCGCGAGTTGCACGCTGCCATCTTCTTCGATCAACACCGCCGCCGGAAAGACGCGCCCGTTGTACGAAGTCATCTGCGACATCGTATACGCCCCGGTGTTGAGCATCGCAATGACATCGCCCGCTTGCGAATCCGGCGGCAGGGCACGTTGATCGGGCAGATGGTTGTCGCCGTGCAGATCGAAATAGACATCGCCGCCGTCGCACAACGGCCCGGCCATGCGGAAGCGGCCCGCGTGCGCTTCGGCGGCGCGCGTGGCGTTCACCGCGTGGTAGTACCAGTGATACATCACCATCGAGAGCATCAGGTTGTAACCCGCATCGGTCAGCAGCCAGTCTTCGCCGGTTTCGGGGCGGTGTTTGACGTTGCGCACCTTGGTCAGAATGGTCACGGCATCGGCGATCACGGCGCGGCCCGGTTCCATTACGATTTCGAGCGCGTCCAGCAAATGCTCGGCGTCGGCCTGACGCGCGGTCGCGCGCACGGTTTCAAGCGTCGCGCTCATCATTTCGGCGGCAGTCAGACTCGCGCCGAGCATCGTGCGTTCGGCGCTGCTGATTTCGCCCGCGTGCAATTCGTCGCGCAGGTAATTGACCGGGATGCCGCCGCCGATGTTGATGTGTTGCAAACGGTGGCCGGTCTCGCGGTACAGCCACAACAGGTGTTCCCACATCGCGCTGAAGGCTTCGGCGTAGGGTTGCGGATCGGGCGTTTGCGAGCCGACGTGAATGTGCAGGCCCGCCAGATTGACTAGGTCGGGGCGTTGCAACGCGCGCAACATCATCGCGCGCGCCTGTTCGGGTGAGACGCCAAACTTTGACGTGTACAGCGCCGTCTGCAATCCGGCGTGCGAACGCGTGCCGACACCCGCGACCAGCCGCACCGTGACGTTGGCGCGCTTGCCCAAGCGCGCCGCGACTTGTTCGACCAATTCCTGCTCATACGGCGAATCCAGATTGATCGTGTAAATGCCCGCGTCTATCGCTTCAACCAATTCCTGCTCGGTTTTGGCGATGCCGTTCAATTCGATCTGTTCTGGGCGGAAACCCGCGCGCAGAGCTTTGAAAAGTTCGCCGCCCGAATTGACTTCGACATCAATGCCCGCCGCGCGCACCACGCGCAAGACGGCGAGCAGGTTGTTGGCCTTCGACGCGAAACAGAGTTTGAGTTTGGGGTGATGCTGTCTGGCTTCGAGCAACTGCGCGATGTTGTGGCGAATGCGCGGCGCAGAGATGACGAACAACGGCGTGTCGTATTCGGCGGCGAGTCGCGTCGCGTCAACGCCGTGGATGTGCAGGCGCTGGTTGCGAATTTCGAGGTAGCCGGGAATTGCCCAGGCCGCTGATTGATCCGAATGAGAGTTGGTCACGAAAGAAACCTGTCAAATTTAAATGGGTGGAAGGTTGAACTGTAGCGCGCCACGCCTAGCCACGCCTAGCCACACCTAGTTGAAGCCTGTGCTTATTTATCCCACAGGCCCGTCAGCACTTTGGCTCGGCGAAGCTTTTGGAGTGCGGCGGCTCGACGCCGCTTTGGTATAGCTTTGGCCCATGACGGAATTCCGGGAACGCGTACCATTGGGTTTGGCTGCCGCCGCGCACCTGCTGCCGCGGGCATACCAAAGCGGCGTCGAGCCGCCGCACTCCAAAAGCTTCGCGTGCCGAAATAAGCACAGGCTTCACCTAGTTAGACGGGATACCGCTGTTGAATCGTTTGACGATACTGCTGCTCAAGCGTGGGGCTGGGCGGCTGTCCGGCTAACTGGCAAGCGACATAGAGCGGCTCCTGGTGATAAAACAACTCCGCCCCTGACGGCCAGTCTGGCAAAACCGCTGTCGCAAGCGACTCGCGCAAATCACGTATCCGGCGGTGCGCCTCCAGCGGCGGCATCTGATACAGCTCAACCAGACAGGCGGCGACCATCTGCCAGTAAACCTTTTTCGCGCGCCTGGGCAGGCCAGCGTGGCGCAAGACTTCGTCATTTTCGCGTGGCAACGCTTGGTCCATAAAACTCTCCAGCGGCGGCTCTGGTTGAGCAGCCGCTCCGCGCGCGGCGTATGAAAACTGATTTGATCGGTGTCGGCGAGCAGCAGCTTTTGCCGCCAATCCGCAGTCACGGGGCCAACGACCGCATCATACCACCCCAACTTCGTTTTGCGCAGATGCGCCTGCCCGCCGCCACGGCAATGGTAAACCAAACTCCAAAAATCGTCCGCTTCCCGGTCGCCAAGCACGAACCAGAGACAGTTCAGACGCGCCAATTGTTCGCGGTCGAGTTCCAGTCCGAGCACCGCTGATTGCATTCCCGGCTGTAGCAAAGCCCGCTGGATGGCCCACGTCTGCGCCTGATGTAAGACCGTCGTAGTGTAAAAGCCGCGCCCGAAATCAACCAGCGCACGACCCGTTTGCACTCGCACGCCCTTGAGCAGGTCAGTGACGTGTGCCGCCAGCGTGCCGTGATAAAGCGTGAGCGGCTGATTGCGCCAGCCAGGCGGAGCAGCAAACGGGGCTAAGGTCAGCATCACGACACTCCTTTGTCACTGAAATAGTCCTCTAGGAGATTTGGACGTATCGAGCAAGTCGCCCACCTCGCGCTGGCAATAGCGGCAAATTTTCGCCGCCGGTTGAATCAACTCCGCGCAATGCGGACAGGGCACGCGGCCTTGCCGTTCGACAAGCGAGAATTGCGCGCGGATCCAGTAAAGACCGTAAACCAGCGCCAACAACGCGCCGAGCAACAGCGCCACAACAATTAGCAGTTCAAGCAAAGCCATGATTAACCTCAACTTGGCACCTCAGCTATAACATTCAAGAAAGCGAAACCGTCTCCCACGAAGCCACACGAAGTTTCACGAAGATGAGCAGAAGTGTTTTGCTAGGGCAGAGCGGTTTTCTTTGTGCCTCTTCGTGTGTCTTCGTGGGAAAACAATTGCTTGAGAGCTATAAGCATCTCAACTAAGACTGGCGCGCCAGTTCAATCGCTTGCGCAATCGTAAAGCCGGACTGTTGTAACGCGGCCACCGCCTGGGCCTGCGACACCTGCGCTTTTTGCATCACGAGGGCGACGCGCAAATCCCAGTTCGCGGCTGCCAGCGCGGCCTCTGCCTGCGTTTCATCCAAACCGCATTCGGCCATCACGAGGCCGGTGGCGCGCTGGCGCAACTTGATGTTGCTGGTTTTCAAATTGGTCATGCGATTGCCCGTCACGTAACCCAGCCGCGCCAGCGTCAGCGTCGAAAGCATGTTGCACACCAGCTTTTGCGCCGTGCCTGATTTCAGCCGCGTCGAACCGGCGATGACTTCGGGGCCGACGATCGGTTCGATAGGAATCTCAACCGCCTTGGCGAGGGCCGTATCGGCGTTGCAGGTGATGCAAATCGTCAACGCGCCCAATTGCCGCGCGTATTCAACCGCGCCGATGGTGTAAGGCGTGCGCCCGCTGGCCGCGATGCCGACAACCACGTCGTCAGCCGTGAGGCCGCGCGCTTGCAGGTCGCGCGCGCCCGCGTCTTTGTCATCTTCAGAAGCTTCGACCGCTTTGTAACAAGCGTCGTAACCGCCCGCAATCACGCCTTGCACCAGTTCCGGCGCGACGCCAAAGGTCGGCGGACATTCGGCGGCATCCAACACACCCAGCCGCCCGCTGGTGCCCGTGCCGGTGTAAAACAAACGCCCGCCGCGTTGCAACCGCGCGACGCTGCCATCCACCGCGCGCGCCACGGCGGGCAGCACGCGCTCGACCGCCAGCGCGACCTGCCGGTCTTCGGCATTCATCACGCGCAACGCGTCGAGCGTCGGCAATTGATCAATGTCGGCGGTGTTGGGATTGATTTGTTCGGTCGTGGTCATAGTGCTTGCTAAACCGTACCAGAGATTCGCTGGCAAGCATAGTCAGGCGTTGAGAGTCGTAGCGGGCAAGGCCAGCGCCAATTTAACCGCCCCTTGCACTGGCGGCAGCAACGGCGGCGCGACTTCCGCCTTGGGCGCGCACGCCCGCACCGCCCGCCGCAACGGCCCCAGCACCAATTCGCCCGCGCCAAACACGCCGCCGACATAGGCCACGCGAAAGGCTGCCGCCTGCATGCCGAGTTTTTTGATCACGGCGTTGACCGCGCGCGCTAGTTCGTGCGCGGCATCGTCGAGAATACCCAATGCCACGGCATCGCCCATTTGCGCGTGCGCGACGACCAGTTTGGAAAGCTGGGCAATCTCGTGCATCACCTTGACCGGTTCGCTATAAATCACGGGCGGCAATTCGGGCGGCGTCTCGACGTTGAAGTGCTGGCAGACCGGCCCGCTCAAACTGGTCGCGGCCCCGCGTTCGTCATAAGCCATCACCACGGCCGCCAACGCGCGGCGTCCGATATAAAAGCCGCTGCCCTCATCGCCCATCGCCGGCCCCCAACCGCCCGCGCGCGCAAATTGCCCTTTCGCATTGCTGCCGCAAGCAATCGAACCTGTCCCCGCGATGACCACGACGCCCGGTTGCAAATCGGTTGCGCCAGCCAACGCAATGCGCGCATCGGTTTCGAGCAGCAAATGTGGAAGCGGAAAAGCCGCTTGCAACGCCGCCAACATCGCCGCGTGATGTTGCGGATTGCCTACGCCCGCCAGGCCGAAACACGCGCCAGTGATTTGTTTGGGACTGATTCCCGCTTGCTGACAAGCTTCGGCCACAGCTTGTTGAATGTGCGCAACGGCGGCTTCCAAGCCCACGCGCACCAGATTGGCGGCGGCGGCTTGGCCTGTGCCCAGGACGTTGCCAGCAGTAGCGGCGAGCGCGGCGCGGCAATTGGTGCCGCCGCCGTCCACGCCTAACCAGTAGTTTGGAGTGGAGGGGTTAATGAAAGATGAATCGGTAGGAGTGGAGAGCATCAGTTTGAATAGCGCTTCGGCTAAGCGGCGACAGCTTCCATCTGCGGCTTGGATTCGGGCGCGTTAAAAGCCAGCACGATGTCTTCTTTGGGAACGCCCGCGCGCAGCAAATCGGTGGCAATGCCGTCTTCCGTCCAATCCTCTTCGATGCAAAACCTGCCATCGCACAAGCGCACGTAAACCGCGATGTATTGCACGCGGCGGCCGTGCTCCCAAGCCAATTTGAGCCACATGTAATGGCCGCGCACATCATCCATTAACAAATGCGATTCGAGCCCAGACGGCTTGGCGCGCCGCGTCAACGCCACATAATCGGTCAGGACTTGCTTGATGAGTTCGCGGTATTTGGTTAGTTGATCCATACCTGAGTAGTGAACCGCGCTGACGTTCGCCTCCCGCTTACACGGGAGCTACCAGCCAACGCGGCCCGGTTTATTTTTGGAAGCAGTCGCCTGCTTCGCTGGAGAACGCACTGGACTCTCTCAAGCACGCTCGACGCAATCGCTTGCGCCGACTCTGGCAACTGAGAGTACTCGCCGGAACCACGACACGCACACCGACATTGTTGTTGAAGTTGCGCGCGTCATTATTGTTGCGGTTAGCCGAACGGCAGTTCCTTGATTGATTGATCCACGAACCGCCCCGCAGCTTGTGTGGCGTCCCCCACTTCCGCCGCCTCGCCCAACGCGAGTACGACGAAATCTCGTTTACTGACGCGCCCGCTGCGGTACGAGGAGCGGTAGCGACTTGGTGACTCCGGGTTGTACCCACTCGCAGCCACCAGGTCGCTACCGCTCGCTGTACCGCACCAAGCTCACCCCCCGCCAAAAAATTTCATGCGTGCTCCGCTTCGCTGCGCACGCAGGGTAAAAGGGTAAAAAGGGCAGAGGGTTACCCTGTCCTCGCCGGAACCACGACACG
>JANOWX010000999.1:0-14305 GCA_031418175.1 Acidobacteriota bacterium
AGCCTGCGTTGAAGGGCACGAACGCAGGCTGAAGCCTGAACTCCATGCATTTGTGCGTGCGTGCATTAGAAACCGGCGCGCAAAATTGCTGCCGCTGCCCGCGGATCGCGCAAAACGTCGCCCCCGCTGTGGAACCGCAAGGTGCGCGCGGATTGCATCAATTGCGCCAGCCCAGCGAATTGCCGCGCCGTGTGTTCACGCCAGAGTTGCAAATAGACGCTTTGCTCAGCCAGCTTGAGCAGCGCCGCGCTGGCGGGCAGCGCTTCCAAACTGCTCTGTGCCGCTGCCGTGATTTGCGGCAAGACGACCGCGTCCACCTTGGCGAAGGGCTGTTGCGCGAATTCCTGCGTGCCAAAAAATTCCAGCGCCTCGACACAAACGCGGCCCAGATAACGCTGGCGTACAGGCGCGGCGGATAGTTGCGGCCAATGCGCCAGCAACTGTTCGTCGAGGTGGAACTCCTTGCGCAAGGGCCAGCAACGGAGCGCCGCGCCCTGCATATCCAGCAGCAGCGAATCGTCGGCCAACGGTTGCCAGCCCGCCAAGCCCAAGGCCGTTGTCAGCGTCGTCTTGCCCGCGCGCGGCGCACCCGGAAACAACCAGAGTTGGCCCTCTGGCGACTGCACAGCGGCAGCGTGCAAGTGATAAACGCCGCGCGCCCGCAACAACAACAACAACGCAAACAGCGTGTAGGTATTCGCCAGAATGCGCGGTGTTTCCATAGCCGCTGCGGTCACGTAGCCGGTCGCACAGCCCGCTGATGTATCCACATAAAACGCCGCCACACCCGCGTCAAAATAGAACTGGCTGGACTCGGCTTCGCCCTGTTTCGGTTGATGCCACAGACGCAGCGCGCCGGTGTGCGAGAAGAGTTGCGCCGTGTCGGCAAGCAGGCTTGCGCGCGCGGGCAGTGACTCGCAAAACTCCAGCGTTAATTGGACGGCTTGACCAGGGTTGGAACAGTCAAGCGTTGGGCTAACACGCGGCTGGTAATAATGAAAATAATCGGCCAGCAAATCGGTGAGAAGTGCTGAACTGGAAGCAAGCTGGAGGGGGATTTCGGCGAGTGTGAAGGTGGTGGCAGGCATTGAGTAGTAAACGAGCGGGCCGCTGCAAATATGGTCAGCAGCCCGTTCACCTTCAACGTGCGATTAACTGCCGCCGCCAATGGCCGCCGTCGCAATCGTGGAAGAGCCGGACAACACCACGTTGGTGAGCGAATTGGAAAGCCGCAGATGCGGCGCTTCGTAAGGCGGCAGCTCACCGTTGGGCAGCAGCGTGAGCGCGACCGCCGTCTGGACTTTGCGGTATTCGATCAAACCGTAGCGGGCGAGTTCGGCCAGCCAGGCGCGCGTGTGTAGTTCGGCTTGCGCGGGATCGAGCCGGAAGGCCTGGGCCAGCGCGGCGCTCAACGATTCGGCGGTTTGGGCCGCGCCCGCGCGCAGGTTTTTCCAGAGCAGGATGGCGGCGGCGTTGAGCGTGTAATAGTGCAGGTTTTCGAGGTCGAGAATGATGGCTTCGCGGTCATCCTGCAATTCGGTAAACGAGGCCTGTGACTTGGGTGTAATCGTCTCTTGCATTTTTAAGTATCTCTCTGCTGCTTGAGTCTCACTGCGGGGGAACTTATTGCTGGCGGCGCGGCAACACGGGTTCGACCAGGAAGACGGCTCCGTCATCGAGCCCCGCGCTGTGCGTCAAGCGTTCGAGCGCGCCGGTGTTGAGCGAGAGCAGGTACAGTTCAGCATCGCCGTCGCGTTGCGAAGTAAAGAGCAGACGGTCACCGCGCGGCGACAAGGCCGGGCTGCTGTCTCCGCCATCGGTCAGCAAGCGGAAACTGCCGTTGCTCACGTCTGCCAGTGCAATGCCGGTGAGTTTAGATTTGGTGTTGGCTGATGTAAAGGCGAGGTGCAAGCCATCGGCGCTCCAGTTCAGCCCGCCCAAAGGTTGCGCATCGGCGGTCAATTGACGCAAGGCGCCGGTTGCGATGTTGACGACCCAAAGCTCTTCGGCGCCGCTGCGGTCAGAGATGAAGGCGATCTGCGTTCCATCCGGCGCCAGGGCCGGGCAGTAATCGCGGTGCGTGCCGTCATTGGCCAGCACGACCTGGCGTCCGCCGCCATTGACCGTCATCAATTCCAACCCCGCGCCCGAAGCAAACGCGACCAGCGCGCCGCTGGCGGAAATCGTGGGCGAAACTTCGTCGGCTGTGTTCATCGTCAGGCGTTGCAAGCCGACCAGCGTGGGACGGCGCGAACGCCAGGCGCTGGCGACCTGGGCGGTGAACAATTCGAAGTTGCTGCCCTCGCGCGCGGCAAACACCAATTCACGCGAGCCGTATGAGGCCGCTGGCAACAAATGGCCACGCCCGCTGTCGGTCAATTGGCTGACCTGACGCGTCTGGAGGTTGAGCGCGAAGAGTTCAGTAACGCCTTCGCGTTGCGAGACAAACACGGCATAGTTGCCTTCGCTGACCGTAGCCGTTTGGGCCAGGCCGGCGGCCGTGCCTGTCAGCAAAAGCAAACTCACCAACAGTCCGCGCATCAGCACAATCACCGGGATGTTTTTCATAAATGCTACCTCTGTTCCAGGCCACGCGACTGAACTTGGGGCGCGGCTTTCACCAATGTCAAAACTCGAAGCTACCTTTGCCTAGAGCGCCCGCTACCGGCAGGACAGACTAAAGTCCGTCCGAGCTGTTAGCGCAAGCGGCGCACCGCGTCATTTTTGGGATCGCAGAAAAAGATTTCGCCATTCAACCCGACCGCAATGCCGATGAACTGTTCGACCGGCGCTTTGGTGCCGAAGGTCGAAACCAGAATCTGCGAAGGGTCGAGGTTCAGTTGCGCCAGATTGGCGGGGCCGAAATCGCCCGAATATCCTTGGATCCCGGTGCCGGCAATGGTCGTGGCCGAGGCCGAATTGCCGCTGATCGTCACCCGCTGGATTTTATGATCGCCCGCGTTGGTCACATAGACAGCGCCAGTGGCGTCAACCACCACATCGCGCGGCCGGCTCAGCCCCATGCCGGTCAGCAGCGTCACAAAGTTATTCGCGGTATTGGCCGTGTCCGAATTGGCATCCGGGTTCTGGCGGCGCAACAACTTGTTGGTCAAGGTATCCACGACCAACAAACGGCCCGTCGCATCGAAGGCCACGCCGGTATACATATTGCTCGGCGGCTGGGTCAGCGCCAGGATCGTCGCACCCGGCAATTCAGACAATGTCGAAACAGCACCAGTCGCTTTGCGAATGCGGCGCACACGGCTGTTGCCGCAATCGGCAATGTAATAATCCCCGGTGATCGGCGAGATGGCGATGTCGGAGGCGCCGACAAATTTGGCATTGCTGACATCCGCACCGTCGTTGACCGTTTTGTTGGTATCAACACCACCGCCAAAGACGATCTTGATGTAGCCCGCCGGCACCGAAATCTCGTTGGGCGTTCCCGCAAAAAAGACCACGGGTTGATTGGAGGTATTGATAAACCGGATCACGCTGGTGCGCCGGTTGATGGGCTCTTGTATCGTTCCGGTTAAGGAAGGCCCGCGTTTTGTATCCACCACAAAGACGCCCTGTGTGGTGACCAGCAAGCCGGACGGGGTATCGAAACCGGCCTGCGTGGCCGGCACATCGTCGGTGCCACCGGCTTGAATGACGCCGACATCGCGGTTGACCGTGGCCACCGTGCCAGCTTGAACCGTCAATCGTTCTGCAGGTAAGAGCGTGCTAAACAGCGTGATCGCCGCATTGGTGCGATTGACATAGCGGATTTTGCTGTTGAGCGTATCGGTAATCCACAGATTGCCGTTGGTGGGATCAACGGCCACGCCGCCGGGCGATTTAAGCTCAGCGCTCGTGGCCAATCCGCCGTCATAAGGCGAAATGCCGCCCGTGCCAGCCACCGTATTGATGACGTTGGCGGGCACATTCACGCCCGCGACTTCAGCCGGACTGCCGCTCAGATTGACAAACCGCAAGCGGCCCCGCGCCACCAAGACCTGATCGCAGATATAAATACCGTTGGCATCCGCCGTTATCGAAGCCAAGGGAATGTCGGCCGACGAACTAACCAGGTTGAGCAGGCCGGTGGCGGCTGGCCCGCCATCCCCGCAATTATTCGACGAATAATCGCAGAAGGCTTCGATATTGCCCACGACTTTGGGGGTGGTCTGCCCCTCCACGACCACAAGCTGGTGCGCGCTGCCGAGGGCGATGTAAACCTTGTTGTTATGAATTACCACGCCCGAGGGGAAAGGTGGACGGGCATAAGCGCCAATCGGCATATTGCGATCAGCGGTAAATTGCGCGACTAGCGAAGCCTGCCCCGCGCCATCCACCTTGATAACGCGACCGTGCCCGGTGTCGGCAATAAAAACATTGCCTGCCGGATCAGTGGCGAGGGCGCGCGGGGTCAACAGCGGAATCCCCGTCGCCGCGCCAGGCACGAAAGGCTCAATGGATCTGGTGTTGACGCCCGTGCTGGCAAAAACCGAGGCGCTCCCACCCGTGGCCGGAATGCGGAAAACGCGATGTTGGCCGGAAGTGGCATCGGCGACCAGCACATCGCCATTCGGTTTGACCGCCAAACCGTTCATGGTCGGACCGAATTGGCCGTCAATTGAAAAAGTGCCCACGCGCGCGGCCCCGGTATTTTGACCGTTAATCACAACGCTGCCCGTCGAAACGTTGACGAAACGAATCAGGGTGCCACCCTGATCAATGAAATAAACGACATCGCCGGTGCCCGGGCTCACGGCCAGGCCCGTCACTTTGCCCAAATCCGCCGCCAGCGCCGCCACATTGTCTCCCAGATCAACGCCGCCACCGGCCACGGCCCGAATCGTGCCGCCTGCGATCTTGACCCCGGCAATCGTCAGCCTCTGGCGCGTGGTATTCAAAAAGCGCAGCAACGGCGTGCGGTTGGTGACCTGGTCTACGAAATAAATACCGCGTCCTTGCGGATCGGCGGCGCTCACGACCGGCGAGACGAGCGTCGTCTTTGTCCCGATGTTGCCATCGCCATACAAGCCGCCCGCCACCGTGTCAATCAATAGGTTGGCGTTGCCGCTGCCGGTCGTGCCGCCCGTGTTGAGCAACGAACCCGACAATTCGACGAGGCCGCCGGTTGCACTGTTGTTGATTTGCGAATTGCGCACCGGCAAATTGGCGCCATCCGAAATCACCGCGCCTTTGCCCTGATCGCTGGCACCGCCATTCAACACACGCACAAAAAACAGCAACGAACTGCCCGTCGCATTGCGCGCAAAAAAGAGCGCGCCGAAATTGCCGCCGCCCGGAATACGGTCGAAGGTAATGAACCGTGCCGCCCCCTGCGCCGCGCCCGGGACTTGATTGACGCCCGCAAAACCATTCGCCGCGAGCCCGCCCGCGCGATTTGCCGCGTAATCGCCCGCCTGCAAATCCATGCCCGCATCGAGTTGGAGCAACGCGCCGGGCGCAATCGTCAATTCGGCCGGCGCGGACGGCGGCGCGACGCCGATGATCGCCGGATTAGTATTGCTGCCGCGCAGTTGAATCGGCGTATCGCCCTGCCCGACCAAGACGCCCGAACGCGTAAAGTCGTTGGCCGTGGCCGGAATTTGAATCACCGGCAGCACCGTATCGGTCCCGGTAAAAACATTGGCGGCGCCGTACAGATACCCCGCATCGCTCACAAAGGTGCCGAGCGGCGCGGCATCCTGTCCGGTGGTCGCCGGAATCTCGAACAACCCCAGGGCCGCATTGGCGCTGACCAACAGGGCTGCCGTGCCCGCCGCCGCGCCGTTGTATTCGAGGCGATTGCGCGTAAAGCCCGTCAACGTGTCGCCGCTGCCGCCCACAGCCAAACCGGGGCCCGCGCTGTGCCGCGTGATACTGTCGGTAAACCGCAACGTGCGGTTCGAACCGGTGATGTCCACATTCGGCTTGGCATTCGCGCCGCCGTATTCGACCACGACATTGCGCATGGTCAGCGTGGCGCTCGAAGCCGCCGTCGCATCAATGCCGCCCCAGGCGCCTTGCGCAGGCAAGGCCGCGCCCGGCGAACGCTGGGCCGTAAAAACGATGGGCCGCGGATTGGCCACACTCGGAATCGCCACCCCGGGGATGCCGCCGTTGGCCGTCAGATTGCCCGCCGCGCCCACGATCACGCGCGCGTTGTTCGACACATAAAACACTGTGCCCGGCTGGACGCCGACATTGCCGGTGAGCGTCACATCGCTGCCAACCAGGAAGGGCCCGGTGTCCGCCAACGAGGTAACATTCCCGCTCAGGGTGTGGCCCGCATCAGGCACGCCCGTGACCGTCAAACGCCGCGACAACGAACTTGAATTCGTGCCGCCCGGTGTGCCTCCCGCGAGCGTCACCCGCACGCCGTAAAGGCCCGGCGCAGTCCCCGGCGGCACGGTCGCGGTGATTTGCGTGGCGCTGACGACGGTTGGGTTGCTGAGCGTGGCGATTGAGGCGCCATTACTATCCAGCAAATTGACGGTCGGAGACCCGGCGAAGCCCTGCCCGCGAATGACGACGCCCGCGCCATTGTTCGCGTTGACTTGCACTGCGGCGGGGTAAACGCTCTCAGCGGCGACGCCCAGATCAGCCAGCACGACATAAGCAAAGAAGAAGCGGGCCGGATTGGTCGAAACATCAAACGACCAGACGGCATTGCTCGTCCCGTTTGGCGCGATGTTGCCGTAGGCGCGCGACAGGTGCAGTTTGCCCTGGTAAGGAATAAAGCCGTCGTTGTAGTAGGAAAAGCCGGTCTGGCCGGGCGTCGCGGTGGCATCTGTCGCCGCACTGCCGTCACAAACGCCCGTGGCGGGGCAGACTTTGAACTTGGTAAAAAGCAGCCGCGTGTTGTAAAGCGTCACGGCCGTCTTGTTCATCAACTGAATCTCGCCGGAGATTTTCCCCGCCAAATCGCCGCTTTGAACAAACGTGCTGTTGACCACGGTGAAGGTGAATCCGGTGTTGCGCGGCACTTCGCTGTTGGGATCAACCCGCACGTTGCCGGTGCGTCCATCAGCGCTGCGCCCATCGGTACGTTCGACGCGTGTCGTATGCAGCACCATCTGTTTGGTGCGCGGATCAAAGGTGCCCTCATAGCCCGCCACCAACGCGCCGGCTTCCTCACCCAGCGCTTTAGCCTGGACTGGCAACGCATTCAACTCGAGCGTCGTAACAGCCGCCGCCTGTGCGCGGGCCTCCCAAAAGAGCCGGACGTGGCTGAAACCCGAGGCCCCCACGCCCGCCAACGCAACGGCAAACAGACCCGCCAGCAGCGCTGGGCGGTTCATGCGCCGTAACCGATTAAAAATTATTCCGTGATCAAACATTATCTTTCCAACTCCTTTTCCAAACGGCTTAAGGGAGAGGCTGGTCAGCCGCTCATATTTCAAACCGCCGCGCCGCACGACAAGCTACGGCCATACGGCAGTCTTCGGCAAAATGAGCAGCCAACTCGAAACAAATCAAATCCAAATTGTCGGAGCACTTAATTTATGAACGGCGCCCGCCTGGCAACTGCGCTTGAACTACTGAGGATTCGGGGTTGTTCAGTCGCGTGGCCCATCCCTGCGCCTCCTGCGGTAAACTTCTTTGAAGAAGGGCTGGCGCGGCGGCAGCGGGAACCTGATGCCAGTGAGGGATTCAACCGTTGCCGCAGTACTGATTGCGTCGCCTTATTTCGAGCGGGCATCTTAAAGGAGCACCTAGGGTCAGTCAAGTCCATCTTGCCAGTCAAATGGCCTACCAGAGCCATGAATAGTCGGCCTCATAACGCCGCCCCAACATGCCTTTGCTTGGCGCGCACAAACCGTAGTGCGATAGCGCATAAGCCATTAACGCAATAAAGAGAAAACTCCGACGAGACGGCCTATGTCTCCGCTTCATGCCTCGGCGTGTGAGGCCGTGAGTGAAAATGCCAGGCTGGTTCCGGCTGCGCTTTCAGGCTTGTCTTGAAATTACCCCGCACCAGCAGAACGGCTTCGTCCTTTTTGACACGTTGACGTTGGTAGCGCGCGCGGCTTTTATTGACGCTACGATACAGCCAGTTGACCGGGCGCAACGGTACGAGCAGCGCTGACGGCTTTTAGAAACCAAAACGTTGACAAAAGCCAGACCGCTGCCTATCATCCCGTCCGTGTCAGTCGCCAACGTCGAAAACCTCCTGAAAGAATCACGCAGCGCCATCATTGACCTGTTGAAGGTGAAAGGCGCGCTGACCGCCGAACAGTTGGCGGCCGGGTTGGCGGTGTCGAAGGTTTGCGTGCGCCGCCATCTGAGCCTGCTGGAAAGCGACGGTTTGATCGAATACGAACAGGAGCATCTCGAGCGTGGCCGTCCGCGCCATCTTTATCGCCTGTCCGACAAAGCCAGTTGCCTGTTCCCGCGCAGCTACGATGAGTTTGCGAAAGAAGTGCTGACGCAAGTGCGGCGCGAGTTCGGCGAAGCGGGCGTCGAGCGCGTGCTGCAAGGGCGCGCCGACGAATTGATCGCCGAATTGAAAACCCAACTCGCGGGACTCGGCGTGGACGAGCGTGTCAAACGGCTGGTCAAGATCATCAGCGCAAAAGGCTATCTGGCCGAGGCGCGCAAGGCCAAGGACGGCAGCTTCCGGCTGCGCCAGCGCAATTGCCCGACCGAGAAAGTGGCGACGCAGTATCCGCTGGTGTGCGAACAGGAGTTGCGCGTTTACAGCGAAACGCTGGGCTGCGAGGTCACGCGCGAGTGCCGCATCGTGGAGGGCGCGCAGATGTGCGAATACCGCATTGCGCCGCTGGTCACGCTCAAGAGAGGGTTATGAGCAAGAAGAAGTATGTGAGCGATAAAGAATTCGCCGAGATTATGCTTTCACTGGAACAAGTGCAGCAATTTATGCGCGGCGAGCGCAACGACTTCCGTACGACCGTCTGGATTGCGCCGCGTGTGACAAAATCAAATCTTGTCACACGCGGCAAAGCGCAAGAACAACCCGCTCAGAGCAGGAGAAAATGCTAGAAGCAACATCCCAACCCATCACCGAAGTAATCGTTTTGAACGCGCTGCGTGCCGTCAAAGACCCCGATCTGCACAAAGACATCGTCGCGTTGAACATGATCCGCGACATCAAAATTTGCGGCGGCGTCATCGGCTTCCGTTTCGTGCTGACCACGCCGGCCTGCCCGGTGCGCGATCAGTTGAAATTCGAAGCCGAGAAAGCCGTGATGGCGATCCCCGGCGTCGAGCAGGTCGCGGCCCAGATGGAAGCAGAAGTCCCCAAGGCCAAAGGCAACATTGAAAAGGCCGCGCTCGCGGGCATCAACCACATCATCGCCGTCAGTTCCGGCAAAGGCGGCGTCGGCAAATCAACCGTCGCGGTCAATCTGGCTGTCTCGCTGGCGTTGATGGGCGCGCGCACCGGCATCGTGGACACAGACATTTACGGCCCGAACGTGCCGATCATGATGGGCGGCAATGATCGGCCCATGGTGCACGACGATAAGATCATTCCGCCGGTTTATCACGGCGTCAAAACCATGAGCATCGGCTTGCTCAACCCCGGTGACAAAGCCATCGTCTGGCGCGGCCCGATGCTGCACTCGGCGGTCAATCAATTCTTGCGTCAGGTCGAATGGGGCGAACTGGATTATCTGGTCGTGGACATGCCGCCGGGCACGGGCGATGTGCAATTGAGTCTGGCGCAAATGGTCGCCGTGGCGGGCGCGGTGCTCGTCACCACGCCACAGGAAGTCGCGCTGAGCGATGTGCGCAAGGCCTATAACATGTTCGAGCAGTTGCACGTGCCGGTGCTGGGCATCGTCGAAAACATGAGTTATTTCGAGTGTCCCAACGACGGCAACAAGTATTTTATCTTCGGCAACGGCGGCGGCGAGGCGCTCGCGGATCGTTACGAAGTGCCCTTCCTGGGCGGCATTCCCATCGCCATCAACATCCGCGAAGGCGGCGACCTGGGCGTGCCCATCGTCATCGGCCAGCCGGACAGCGCGCAGGCCAAGGCGTTCACCAATATCGCGCAAAATGTCGCGGCGCAGGTGAGCATTCAGGCGCTGAAAGCGAACAAGGCGCTGCCGGTTTTGAATTTGAAATAGTAAGTTTTAGACTCCGATTGCAAATTTGAAATTGGAGATTTGAGATTCGCATTTATTCGCAAGGCTGGAAGCTGTCGCACAGTCGCCAGCGCTCATCAACCATTCTATCTAAGGAGAAAACGACAATGAATTTGACTCTGACTGAAACCGCATTGGGCGAGGTGAAGAAATTCATCGAAGCTGAAAACGTCACCCCCGACGGCGGGTTGCGCGTGCGTGTGGTGCCGGGCGGTTGCTCCGGCTTCCAATACGCAATGAACATCGAAGAGGCCGCACAGGCTACCGACGAGGTCGTCGAATCGGGCGGCTTCAAAGTCTTCGTGGACATGTTCAGCGCGCAATACCTGGACGGCGTGCAAATTGATTACGTCAATAGCGTGATGGGTTCGGGCTTCACTTTCACCAACCCGAACGCGAGCGGCGGTTGCGGCTGCGGCAGTTCGTTTACGGCCTAGTAATAACGCGACGCGGATACGGTACGGGGAGCGGTAGCGACCTGGTATCTTCGAAAGTACATTACTCGAAGATACCAAGTCGCTGCCGCTCCCTGTACTGCATCAAACCGTATGACCCAACCTGCACTTCAACCCGCTTTCACGTCCTGTTTCGACAGCGCCGCACTGCCCAACGACTACGGCGACGTGCGCGCCGAATACGAAGCCATCCAACACGGCGCGGCACTCATTGAGCTATCACCAGCGGGCAAGCTGACGATCAGCGGCAAGAACGCCGTCCCATTCATCAACGGCCAGGTCAGCAACGATGTCAAAACATTGGCAGCCGGTACAGGCGTGCTGGCGGCCTTTCCCAACTTGCAAGGCAAGGTCGCGGCGCTCGCACGCATTTACCGCACCGGCGACGGTCTGCTGCTGGAACTCGACGCCAGCAACCGCGCGAAGATTTTCAAGCACCTCAATCGCTTCGTCCCGGCGGGCGAATTCTTCCTGACCGACGTGACGGAGCAACTGGCGCTGTTCACGCTGCAAGGTCCGCGCAGCGCCGCAATGCTCACAACCTTGACTGGTCAGCCGCTTGAATTCAGCACGGCGCGCACGCTCACACAATCCATGCTTGCCGCTACGCCCGTGCAAATTACGACGCATTCGCGCACCGTTCAGCCGGGCTTCGATCTGTTCGTTCCAGTGGCTGTTGCTGCGATGGTCTGGCAAACGCTGCTGGCTAACGGCGCGCGCGCTGCCGGGCAAACGGCGCTCGACATCGCGCGACTGGAAGCAGGCATACCGCGCGAACCGGTGGACGTGAACGAAAACTTCATCATCAACGAGACCGGTTTGACCGAAGCGGTCAGCTACACCAAAGGCTGCTACCTGGGCCAGGAAGTCATCGCGCGCATCCACTGGCGCGGTCAACCGGCCAAGCAATTGCGCGGGCTGTGGATTGACGCCGCCGAGCCGCCCGCCACTGGCACGGAATTGTGGGCCACGACTGAAAAAGGCGAAAGCAAGAAGGTCGGCGAAATCACCAGCAGCGTGCGCAGCCTGGCCCTAGACCGTGTGATCGCGTTCGGCTACGTGCATCGTTACTACCTGAACGCGGGCACGGAATTCACGCTCAAACACGGCGCAGCAGAGTGCGGGCGGGCGCTACTGGCTGAAACGCCTTTCGTGACAGCAACCAATGGAAACTGAACCCAACGCACCCAAACCAGAACTGGCCGCGCTTGACCTGGCAGCGGCGGAACTGTTTTACACGATCATTTCGCGTTACGTTGATCACACCCAGATTTCCGGGCTGGTCATCGCGCAACTCGCCGCCCGCCTCGGCGAAGAGGGCGTCAAACCCATCGCGCAGGGTGAATACTGGCAAGGCTACATGGCGAGCCGCCACTTTCTGAACGACGCTAAAGAAGACATCGAACGGCTGACCCGTTTGATCGAACGTATGCAGCAGGAGCGCCCAACACTACCACCCAACTAACCTGATTCGCCGCGGATGAACGCAGGCAAACGCAGATTGAATCGAATCAGCGTTTGTCTGCGTTCATCTGCGGCTGATTTGTAAAGGAGCTTCTTCATCTTATGCCCAACTACGGCACCATCAACGTCACCGAACTCAAAGCAAAGCTGGATGCGGGCGAAGCCGTCCGCCTGATTGACGTGCGCGAACCGCACGAACATCACCACGCCAAGATTGCGGGCGCGGAACTCAAACCGCTGGGCCAGATTACGCAATGGAGGCAGGAACTCGCCGATAAAGACGAAGAGATCATCCTGCACTGCCACCACGGCATGCGCTCTGACCGCGCCTGCCAGTTTTTGGCCGCACAGGGCTTCACCAAATTGTCGAACCTGACCGGTGGGATTGACGATTGGTCGTTGCAGGTTGATCCATCCGTGCCCCGGTATTAACCGCAATGACTAACGCTGAATTGCCGCCGCAATATCTGCACGGCATCGCGCTGTTCAACGCCGGCGCATTTTATGATTGCCACGAAGCGCTGGAAGAATTGTGGCAACAGACAACAGGCGCTGAACGGCAATTGTTGCACGCACTGATTCAAGCGGCGGCGGCGTTGCTGCATTATCAACGCGGCAATCTCAAAGGCGCGGCCAGTGTGCAGCAACGCGCGGTCGAAAAACTCAGCCAACTGCCGCCGTTCGTTCTGCAACTCGACACCCAGGCCTGCGCGCTGGACTTGCAACGCTTTTTCGCTCAAGCTTCGCCCGCGTTAAATCAACCGCTTCCATTTCCCAAAATTCATTTGAGCTATGACTGCAAAACTTAGATTGGCAATCGTGAGTCTCTGGCTGGGCCTGATGCTGATGTTTAGCGTCGGCGTCGCGCCCGCCGCCTTCTCCGTCCTGAAAGACCAACAGCGCAAAGCTGGCGACATCGTCAACCTCGCGCTGGGCGGCACCGAGATCGCTGGCATCATCTGCGGCGTGCTCTTGCTGCTGTTGCTATTCGTCAGCAAAGAGCAGCGCGGCAGGTTGTTCAAGGTCGAGGCGCTGTTGTTGGCATTGATGACGCTGGCGCTGCTCGTGTCAAAGTTCGTCGTCTCGGCCCGGCTGCATGCGATGCGCGCCGAATTCGGCGAGGCGTTGCAAACGATGGCGGCGAGCGAACCGGCCAAGCTGGCGTTCAATCAATTGCATCAATACTCAGTCTGGCTGCTGAGCTTCGACATGCTGGCCGCACTGGTGTTGATCGTGCTGCTGATTCGCGTGACGCCCGCGCCGAGAATCGCCCATGCTTGATCCCGAACGCCTGAGTTTCGAGTTCAGCTACGACGAAGAGTTGCCGCCCAAAGTCCGCCCGCCGCGCCTGGACGAATTCATCGCGCGGGAATTGCCCAAAATCAGCCTGACCCGCATCCGCCGGTTGATTGCCGACGGGGATGTGCGGGTCAACGGCGTGGTTTCGCTCAAGGGCGCACGGCTCAAACGCCACGATCAAGTCGCGGTCAAAATCTTCGCGGCGGAAAAATCTGCGGCAACGCCCGAACCGATCCCGCTCGACATTTTGTATGAAGACGCCGACCTGATCGTCGTCAACAAACCGGTTGACCTGCTCGTGCATCCGTCGAACAGCGAGAAATCGGGCACGCTGCTCAATGGCCTGGCCTATTACTTTTGGGAACAGCAGGGCGCAGCGGTGCGGCCCGGTTTGGTGCACCGGCTGGATCGCAACACCTCCGGCGTGATCGTCATCGCCAAAACGCCGCGCGCCCATCGCACGCTGTCCAAACACTTCCGCGAACGCTGGGTCAAAAAGTTTTACCTCGCACTGGTCAGTGGCGTCGTCGCACAAGACAGCGGCGAGATTGACGCGCCCATCGGCAGTGACGCGACGAAATGGCCGCACTGGTGCGTGTTGCCGCTTGACCAAGGCGGGCGCGCCGCGCAAACGCGCTATCGCGTCAAACAACGCTTCGGCCAACACACGCTGCTCGAATTGGAGCCGTTGACCGGGCGCACGCATCAACTGCGCATTCATTGCCAACTACTTGGTCATCCAATCGTCGGCGATCCGCATTACCACAACGGCATTGATCCGCTGACCATACAGCAGCGGTTGAAACATCACTTGTTGCACGCGGCGCGGCTGGTGTTCAAACACCCGGCGACGGGCCAGGAATTGGATCTGCAAGCACCGTTGCCCGCGCCAATGCGGCAGATTATCGAGGAACTTTGAGACACGGAAAAAGCGCATGGAGTTCAGGCTTCAGCCTGGGTGTAGGCGCTCCAAAACAGGCT
>JANOWX010001000.1:0-5125 GCA_031418175.1 Acidobacteriota bacterium
CCGCGATTAATCGCCGCGTAGTGCGGCTGCATTTGAAGATGCCGTCGTGTGCTTCCGACGCGGTGTTAGTGACTGCCGCGCGCACCTTGCGCAAGGTGCGCGCCATGTTTGAAAGCGAGCAGTGGCGGCGTTTGGCAAAGACGCTCAAATGACGGCTGCTCAATCCTGTTTGAACCGTTTTGAAGGAGGACAAGAATGAATAGGCTGATCCCGCTCAATCAACCGTTAATGCCCGTTTCGCGCTCCGGCTGTCAGAACGAGGGGAGATGGAAAGGGCAATTCGCTTGTCCTGACGGCTGGCGCGGCTCAGCCGTCGGCCATTTGATGGCCTTCAAAAACGAAGCGATCAACCGCTTCGCCATCGCGCAACTGGCGCTCGCGCCCGACGATCAAGTGCTCGAAATCGGCTTCGGCCACGGCAAGACCATTGAACTGATGGCGGCGCAAGTCACGCGCGGCCTGGTGGCAGGCCTTGATCTTTCGCTGACGATGGTTACGCAGGCGGCCCGCCGCAATCAAGAAGCCATCAAGGCCGGGCGCGTCGAATTGCAGCAAGGCTCGGTCTCGAATATCCCTCATGAATACGCGCGTTTCAGCAAAGTGGTCGCGGTCAACAACTATCAATTCTGGCCCAACCCTGAACTGGATTTGACCGAGATTCAACGCGTGATGCAGCCGAACGGAAAACTTGTTTTAGGTTTGCGGCTGCATTCGGATAACCCGTTCGCAATGGCTCCCGGTTTTAAGGACGAAGAGGTGCAGGAGATTGCCGGGCTGGTGCGCTGGGTTGGCTTTCAGAATGTGCGCGTGGAAAAGCGCCAGCAAGGGCGCGCGGCGGCGTGCGTAATCGCTGAACGATAATCATGCTGCAGGGCGGCGCGTGATGAGTTCAGCCATTGCGCGCTTCCCTGCACTCCTGCCTTCTGTGTCGTGCAACAGTTCCCAGCCGCGAAACTGCTCACGCAATTCGCCGGGCTGTAGCAAGAACGCCGGGTTCATCGGCTTCACCTGCGGATCGTCGTCCACCAACGCTATCACGGCCACGATTGCGCCGCCCATTTTGACGCCCGCGCGAATGGCCGGAAACAAGTCGCGTTGCAGATAGCACGTCAGCACGATCAAGTCATACGCATTCGGTTCGATGATGAAATCGCCGCGCCCCAAATCAGCTACGCGCGCATCAATCGTTAAGCCGCTTTCTGCCGCGCGCGCTTGCAACAATTCAAGCGCCACGCTTGAAGCATCCACCGCCGTCACTTGCCAGCCGCGTTCAGCCAGCAACAACGCGTGCCGTCCCGCGCCGCACGCCACGTCCAAAGCGCGGCCCGGCGTGAATAAAGACGCGGCGCGCACGACCAATGGATGCGGTTCGTCGTTGCCGTGCTCGCCGCGTTGATAGCGTTCGTCCCAAGTCCTTTTCACGCTCCCCTCAAACCCAACGCACAAGAGCATGGAGTTCAGGCTTCAGCCTGCGCGGCGCGCGCCAAACACAGCCTAAAGGCTGAACTCCATGCGCTTGTGCCAATGCAATTGAATCATCCATTTGTTATTCGTCGAAAATATCGGCCCAATGCCGTCAACGGAAACTGATTCCGATACTGGTGATAGTTGATATAAAAATGCCCCGGAAAGCCCGTGCCCGTGAATTCCGCTTCGGGCCAACTGCCATCGGCGTTCTGTTTGCCTAGCAAATAGGCCACGCCGTTCTTCACCGACTCGCTCTCAAAATCGCCCGCCGCCATCAATCCGAGCAACGCCCAGGCCGTTTGCGAAGGCGTGCTTGGCCCAATACCGCGCAGTTCGGGTTGTTTGTACGATGCGCACGTCTCGCCCCAACCGCCATCGCCATTCTGCACGCTGCGCAGCCAGGCAGCGGCCTGCTTCACTTGAGCGCAATCCATATCGAAGCCCGCATACGGCGCAATCGCGCGCAGCCCGACCAGCGCCAGATAGGTGCCGTAAAGGTAATTGACGCCCCAGCGCCCCCACCACGAGCCGTCTTTCTCTTGCAAGCTGAGCAGGAAACGAATGGCGCGTTGTACGTCTTCATCACGATAGAGTTTCTCGCCGCGTTGGCGCCAATGGCCGAGCAGTTCCAGCACGCGTCCGGTCAGGTCGGCCGTCGGCGGATCAATCATCGCCTTGAGGTCGCCATACGGCATCCGGTTCCACAGGTCTTGCGCGTTATCAAGGTCAAAGGCCGCCCAGCCGCCCGCGCGGCATTGCATCGTCAGCACCCATTCGGTCGCGGCGCGGCAGGCTTCCAGCTTGTATTCGTCATCATCGAGACGCAGCGATAGCAGGGCCATAATCACTGCCGCCGTGTCGTCTACGTCGGGGTAAAAATCGTTGTGGAACTCAAAGGCCCAGCCCGCCGGTTTGCCTTTGCGATTAAACACAGCCCAATCGCCGTAGCGGAAAATCTGTTGCGTCAGCAGCCAGTCGCCCGCCATCTGTGCGCGCGGATGCGTGGGCGGCAGGCCTGCCTCAAACAACGCCGACAGCCCCAACGCCGTATCCCAAACCGGCGAGATGCACGGTTGCAGCCGCAAATATAGTGGCTCTTCCGCACCGGGCACAGTGCCTTCTGCAATGCAAAACCGATCCAGCGCATCCAGGCCGCGTTTGATGTATGGATGTTTGGCCGCATAACCGAGCGCCTGAAACATCAGCAATGAATTGAGCATCGCGGGCACGATGCCCGCCCAATCGCCCGCCGTGTCTTGCCGTTCGATCACCCAGCGTTCGGCGGCGGCAATCCCGGCGGCGCGGCGCGGCACGAGGCCCCACCGGTCAAGCATCTTCAGCGCCTTGTCGGCAAAGAGGAACAGCGCGCCGATCAGCGTGCCGTCGTTGTTGCGTAACGCGGTCTCGCCTTCGACAAACAGTTCTTCCGCCGTCATGCCCACGTCGTACACAGGCCGCTTATCTAGCACCACCAACAGCGGCACCGTCGAAGAGCGCGCCCAACTCGCCATCGTGTAAATGTTGAACGGAAACCACGACGGCAGAAACATAAACCACGGCGGCAACGTCGGCAGCCCTGTCCACGAGTACGCGCCAAACAGCGCCAGATGCAACTTGGTAAACACGCGCGCCTTGGTCAGCCCGCCGCGCGCGCGGATGAATTCGCGCGCCCGCTGCATGCGTTCGTCATCAATCGAAACGTCCGCCAGCTTCAACGCAAAGTAAGCCTCAATCGTTGTGCTGAGTTCGCCGCCATCGCCGAAATACAGTTCCCAGCCGCCGTGCGCGCGCTGTTCGCGCAACAGGTAGCGCGCCATTTGTTGTATTTGGGCTGCGCGGTCTTTGCCGTTGCTGTGCCGGTTGCGCGCATCGCTATGCATCAAGCTGCGATGCAGCATGATGAGTTCGGCGGTCAGCGTGACGTTGGCTTCGAGTTCGGCCCACCAATAGCCTGCGGGCGCTTGCTGGGCGAGCAGATAGTCTTGCCCACGGCGCAAGGCCTCGCTCAGGCGTGTTTGCACATTGGGTTGCAGGGAAGTTTGTGGAGTGCTCATTTGAATCTAGTGCGGGATGGAAACGAGCGCGCGACACGCTGAGTCAGTGCCACGACAAGGAGGAAGCGCTGGCACTAAGTCTCGCTCCCTACCGGTCGCGGTACTGATTTACGGAATAAAGCCGCCCGGATCAGCTTGCCCGGCGGCGGGCGAGGGCGACGTCAGCGGCTGTGGCGAACCGGCTGGTCGCGGTTGGCCAACGCTCACGGCTGCGGCCTGCGTATCCGGCACCAGCAACCGTTCGCGGCCGCCGTTCGGATAGGTGAGGAAGTAGTTGATGATCAGCGCCGTCACTTCGTCGTAATTGGCGATGCCCGAACGCACGCGGTTGGCGCGCAGGTAGGTGTTGTTGGTCTTGCGCGCGACTTCACCCAGCACGCGGCTTTCACGCATTTGCCAGAACGCCGCCCGCGTTTGCAAATCAACCCGCGCGCCGGCCCCGATGCGCGCCGTCAACGCGCGATACTCGTCTTCGTTGGTGGTGGCCAGCACGTTCATCACGCGCGGCATCGCCTGCAAATAACCGGAATAACGCACAAACGGATCGGACGCATTCACGCACGCCAGGAAGCCGATGAAGTTCGCTTCGTCCTCGCGCGCGAAACCGCGCTGATGGGCTTTTTCGTGAGCGATGACATAGGGCAAGTCGCAGGCGGGCGCTTCTTCGTTGTAATTGGCCTCGCCGGTGAATGGGCTGTAAATGCCGCTGATGCCAAAGCGGCTCAGCAACGGCGAAAGCGTCAACGGTTTGGGCGGGCCGAAGCCGCCCTGGCTGGCGCGGCCCGGCAGATTCAGGCTTTGATACGAAGCTTCCAGCACGTCGTAAAGCTGTTTGCGGCTCAATGGCAAGCCTTTGTCATTGGCCCAATCCTGCTTCACGCGCGCGACCTCGTAACTGGCATTGAGGCGGCTGATCATCAGGCTGCAAATCTGTTCCAATTCGCCCGGGCGCGTTTCGCGGCCCTCCAGACTCAAGTTGGCCGCCAGCGTCTGGCGCTGATAGTTGAAGCCCCACAAAACCAGAAACAGCAACATCCCCACGCCGCCCACCCAGATCGCGCGATAGAGCAAATAGGCCAGCAAATCAACCGGCGTGATAAAGCCATTCCAGGCCTTTTGCGCCACCCATAGCATCCAGATAAACAGCAAAATCGCCAGCACGATCAAACCTATCTCGGCCAACGAAAAGCCAAAAGGTTTATTGACGATGGCGATGATGCGGGCGATGTATTGGAAGAAGAAGCGGCTGTACACGCGCTCGACCAGTTCCGGCGCGAACGAAAGCAAGCGCTGCACACCGAAGGCGCCGAGCAACAGGACGATCCCTTGCAACCAGCGGCTGGGCGAACTTATCTCCGACTCTATCTCACCGGCTTCTTCCAACTCTTCGTAAGCCTCGTCATCAACCGCCCGCATCTTTTGATAATCTCTTCGCATAACAACGCTCCCATAAAATGGTAGGACAGACTTTAGTCTGTCCTGGCTTTCCGGCAGGCCGATAGGCCAGAGGGGACAGACTAAGGACTTCGTCAACTAAGTTCTTTGAGAGAAAGCGGACAGCAACACGTAGTAACGATTTCAATCGTTCAGCCCTGGCCGCAGCA
>JANOWX010001001.1:0-3606 GCA_031418175.1 Acidobacteriota bacterium
AAACAATCAAAGGACTACCAAAGCGGCGGCCTGTGCCGCTCGCACTCCAAAGACGCTGCGCGTCAAATTAAGCACTGACAGCAAATCATCGAGAGGACATCATTGAATGGAGATCAAAGCGAGTTCACAGCATTACTATGACATCGAATGCGACGCGCTGGCCGTCGCCGCTTACGAAGGTGAAAAGGCCGACGAAGGCTGGCTGGCCGAATTGAATCAGCGCACGGGCGGCGCCATCGCGTCGTTGCTTGAGACCGGCGAATTCACCGGCAAGTCGGGCACGTCGGCCTACCTGGTGCAGCCGGGCGCAGTGAAAGCCAAGCGGCTGCTCTTGCTGGGCGCGGGCAAAGAGGCCGAGTTCGACGCGCAAACGACGCGCAAACTGGCCGGGACGGCGACGCGGGCGCTGCGCAAAAAGAAGGCGCGCAACATCGCCTTCGCCCTGCGTGGCGCCAACGTCGGCGAACACGCGCAAGCGGCGGCGGAAGGCGCGCTCTGGTCGCTGTTCGAGCCGAACAAGTACCACACGAAGGACAAAGACAACGAAGAGACGCCGGTGGATTCACTGACGCTGGCGAACGGCGATGCGGCGGCCTTGAGCGCAGGCATTGAACGCGGGCGCATCATCGCCGAAGCCGCCAATTTCGGGCGCGACATCATCAACGAACCGAGCAACGTCATCACGCCGACCGCGCTGGCGGCCAAAGCGGAAGAAGTGGCGCAAGAGTTCGGCCTTGAGTTGGACGTGCTGGATGAAGCGCGCATGCGCGAACTCGGCATGGGGTCGCTGCTCGGCGTCGCGCAGGGCAGCGTCGAACCGCCGAAGCTGATCGTGCTCAGCTACAAACCGGCGGTTGAATCGAGCGAAACTATCGCCATCGTCGGCAAAGGCGTGACCTTCGACACGGGCGGCATTTCGATCAAGCCCGCCGAGGGGATGGAGAAGATGAAGTACGACATGGCGGGCGGCGCGACGACGATTGCGGCGATGCGCGCCATCGCGCAATTCAAACCCAACGTCAACGTGCTGGGCATCGTCCCCGCCGTCGAAAACATGCCCGGCGGTAAGGCGCAACGGCCCGGCGACGTGGTCAAAGCCATGACCGGCAAGACCATCGAAGTCATCAACACCGACGCCGAAGGCCGCTTGATCCTGGCCGACGCGGTGGCCTACGCGCGCAAGCTGGGCGCGACCAAAATCGTTGATCTGGCGACGCTGACGGGCGCGGTCTCGATTGCGCTGGGCGATGTTTACGTGGCGATTCTGGGCAACAACCAGGAATGGATTGACGCCATCATCGCGGCGGGCAAGGCCACGGGCGAGAAATACTGGCAACTGCCGCTCGACAAAGAGTACCGCGAGCAAATCAAGAGCGAGATCGCCGACATCAAAAACATCGGCGGCCGCAAAGCCGGCACCATCACCGGCGCTTACTTCATCCGCGAATTCGTCGAAGAGACGCCCTGGGCGCACCTGGACATCGCGGGCACGGCCTGGAACGAGAACGGCAAAGCGCATCTGGGCGTGGGGCCGACGGGCGTGGGGGTGCGGACGTTGGTGAAGTTGGTGTGCGGTTAGTGGCTAATTGGCTGACTCGGGACCAACCTTGGGGCTCATGCCTTTCAACAGGATTGACAGGATTTTCAGGATTCACAGGATTCATGCCCATCCTGAAAATCATGTGAATCCTGTTTAGGTTTAGGCTGTTGAATGGCTGCTTGGTAGAACGCCGCAATCTCTTCAAAGTAGGGCGTGGGCGGCGGCGGATTTTCTATCGCGTCGCAAATGCGCTCGAAGTCGCGGCTGCTCACGATCAACTGCTCGGTTTCTTCTGTTGTCATAAACACCTCCTTGACGGAGCGTGAGTCTATACCTTCCCCCCACTTTGTAAAATTGACAGCCTTCGCGGGCGTCGGCTATAAGGGCGGCGATGAAATCACCTGACAAGCCGGTTTTGCTGTTGTCTGCGCTGCTCGTTTGCTTAAGCGTGCTGGCGGGCGTGTCGCCGGTGGCAGCGCAGGCGAAGCCGCAATTCCCCAAATACACCGGCCACGTCAACGATTTCGCCAACGTGCTGGACGCGGGCACGAAACAGCAGCTCGAAACCATCCTCCTCAATTTTGAAAAGCGCTCGAACGCGCAAATCGCCGTCGTCACAGTGCCCTCGCTCAACGACCGCCCGGTCGAGGATTACGCCAACGATCTGTATCGCGCCTGGGGTGTGGGCGCGAAAAGCGGCGAGCACAAGGACAAAGGCGCGCTGCTGGTGATCGCGCCGAACGACAAAAAATCGCGGCTCGAAGTCGGCTACGGTTTGGAAGGCGATCTGCCGGATGGCTTGGCGGGCGAGATGTTGCGGCGGATGCGGCCCTACTTCCAACAGCAGCAGTGGTCGCAGGGCATCACCGTCGGCGTGCGCACGCTGGTGGATACGCTGGCGCAGAAGTGGAACATCTCGGTCGAAGGGATTGACCGGCAATACGCCTATGCGCCGGATGCGGATGTCGGCGGCGGCGAAGTTGTGGGCGGCGTGATCTGCATCTTCATCGCCGTCATCATTTTTATTTTGCTGATGATTATGCTCGCGCGCCGTGGTGGCGGGGGCGGTGGACGCCGAAGCTCCGGCTGGCATGCGGCGCCGCTGATTTGGAATAGCGGCGGCGGCGGGTTTGGCAGCGGCTCGGTCGGCGGCGGCGGTTGGGGCGGCGGCAGCGACAGCGGCGGCAGCAGCGATTGGGGCGGCTTTGGCGGCGGCAGCAGCGGGGGCGGTGGGGCAAGCGATAGTTGGTAATTGCGGATTGCGGGTTTTGAAATGGAAGACAAATTCAATGAACTGGTCAGTCAGTTGCGCGCGGCCTTGGGAGACAACCTGGTCTCTGTGGTTGCGTATGGGACGGCCATTGCCGCGCCTGGCAATGCGAAGCCGGGCGATTATTTGACGTTGGTGGTGGCCGACTGGCTGGGCGCGAACGATCTGAACAAGGCGCGTCCGGCGGTGCGCGGCTGGGTGGCGCAGGGCTTCCCGCTGCCGGTGTTTTTTACGCGGCAAGAATTTGTGGATTCGCTGGATGTGTTCGCCGTCGAGTTCCGCCATTTGAAACGCGGCTACCGCGTGTTGCACGGCGCCGATTTGATCGCCGGACGCGAGGCCAGCAAGGACAACCTGCGCGCGCAGATTGAATATGAATTGCGCGGCAAACAGTTGCGCTTGCGCTCGCTGTATTTGCCCGAAAGCGCTTCGGTCGAACGGCTGACGCGGCTGATGACCGAGAGCATCGTCAGTTTTGTGCGCTACATCCGCCCGATTTTGGACATCCTCGGTGAAGCGCCGCCGCTGGGCCGTTTGGCGACGGTCAAACGTGTCGGTGAACGGCTGGAACTTGATCTCTCCCCACTCGAACGCATTTTGCGCCTGCGCGACGAACCGGCACCGTTGCTGGAAGTCGAAGCGCAGGACCTCTTCGCCAGCTATGTTGATTGCCTGAGCAAAGTGATTGCGGCAGTGGACAAGCTGTGAGCTACAAATTCAAAGCTCGTGTCAGTAGCCCGACCGTGAGGGAGGGCTGATCTCAAGTAACAACCATCGGGTTTTGCTTGAGGCCAGC
>JANOWX010001002.1:0-20266 GCA_031418175.1 Acidobacteriota bacterium
TGGTAGTCCTTTGATTTGTAGCAAACGAAGGGTATACCAAAGCGGCGGCCTGTGCCGCGCGCACTCCAAAGGCTTCGCCAAGTGAGGATAGGGATGAACTCAAGCAAGCTCAGCAACTGAAATCACTATGAAACACCCTGCAATACTCGACCGCCGCCGCGCCGCCCTCGCGGTGATTGATATGCAAGAGGCTTTCCGCCCGCTGATCGCCGATTTCGCCGCACTGGCGCAGCGCATCGCCGTGACCGTGCAAGCCTGCCAGATTCTGGACGTGCCAATCATCGTGACCGAGCAATACCCCAAAGGCCTGGGCCGCACGGCGGCAGAGATCGTGGCGCACCTGCCAGCCGGAACAGTGCCGCTGGAGAAGCTGACGTTTTCGGCCTGCGGCGTGCAGGAATTCGATGTGCAACTGCGCGAGCACCACGCCGAACAGGTCATCGTCTGCGGCATCGAAGCGCACATCTGCGTCAGCCAAACGGCGCACGATCTGTTGCAGCTCGGTTATCAGGTGCATCTGCTCAGCGATGCCGTGGCGACGCGGCTGCCTCACAACCGCGAAGTGGCAATCCAAAAACTGACGCGCAACGGCGCAATCATTTCTTCGGTAGAGATGGCCTTGTTTGAACTGTGCGGCGGCGCGGGCACGCCGGAGTTCAAGCAGGTGCAGCAGTTGGTCAAGGAATTGCGGTGATGAGCGAACAGACAACCGAACAATTCGAGTGGCTGGAAACCAAGACCGAGTACCGCGAAATCCGCACGTCAAAACACGGCGCGGAATTGCGCTGGCTGGTCAACCGCGAAACGATTCGACAGCGCACGACCGGCACGACTGTCACGCGCTCGCACCTGCGCCATCCGGGCATTTGCGTGATGGTACCGTTCACCGCCGAGGGCCACATCGTGCTGATGCGGCAATACCGTTACGCCGCAAACGAATATCTGTGGGAACTGTCGGCGGGCACGCTGGCCGGGCGCGAAGAGGGCGGGCGCATGATCCCGACTGAAACGCCGGAAGAATGTGCGCGGCGCGAATTGCTGGAAGAGACCGGCTACGAAGCGCGCGCATGGCGGAAGGTCTGTGAGTGTTACGCGCTGCCGGGTAGCAGCGACGAGATCATTCACCTTTTCTTTGCGCGTGGGTTGACGCAACGCGAACAGGCGCTGGATGTCGGCGAGATCATCAGCGAGATTCGCGCCTTCAGTCCGGCAGAATTGCAGGCAATGATCGGACGCGGCGAGATTCGGGATGCAAAAACATTGGTGGGTTTGTTTTATGCGCTGTACCGTTAGGCCTTCACTCTTTCTCTATCCAGCCGCATCAGCGTCGCCGTGCTTTTGGCCACCAGCGTGCCGTCATCCAGCGTGACCGCCACTTCGCAATAGGCCAGCGTTTTGCCCAGATTCACGATGCGGGCTTCGGCGAAGATGTCGCGGTCTTTGACGGCTTTGAAGAAGTTGATGCGCTGTTCGACGGTGGTGGCGAATTGGTCAGGCAACACCAGCGTCATCAGCGCGTGCGCGGCGGCGGAGTCGGCCAGCGCGTATATCGCGCCGCCGTGCAATGATGCCGGTTGCAGCAACTCTTCACGGAAGGGCAGCTTCATTTGCGCCCAGCCCGCGCCCGCGTCCAACAGTTCGATGCCCATAAAACGCAGGAACGAAACGCGCGCCGAAGCGACTTTTAACAACTCAAATTCTTTGCTCATTGGTGTGGTTGGGATTATCCTCTCAGCCGATTTGATCAACACTGGTCGGGCTCATCGGGAACTTCGCCGCAATCTTCCCCCACGGAACGGGCCCCACGCAACCAACTCCACGCAACAGGGACGCGCAATGAATCAGCAGGATCGTTCGCAACCGGTGCGCAATTTGCTGGCGCAAGAAAAACAGGGCTTACTTTCGACGCTCTCGCGCAAGGCGCAGGGCTGGCCTTTCGGCTCGCTCGCGCCTTTTGCGTTGACCGCGCGCGGCGAACCGGTGTTGCTGTTGAGCCAGTTGGCCGAGCATACGCAAAATGTATTGGCCGACCCGCGCGTCAGCCTCTTCGTGCAGGATGCGCAGGCGCTGGCCAATCCGCAGGCCGGCGCGCGCGCGACGTTGCTGTGCACGGCTGAATTGGTGCAAGAAGCCGAAGTCGAAGCGGCGCGTCAGGCATATCTGCAACGCTTTCCCGATGCGGTATCGCTTTTTCAAATGGGCGATTTCCGGCTGTTCAAATTGCGGATCGAACGGGTGCGTTACATTGGCGGCTTCGGCGATATGTATTGGTTGGGCGGTGCGGAGTTGTAAAGTAGAAGGACTGAACCAAAGCGCCAGATGGCGCGTAACAACGGCTATGCAAAGACGAGTTCATGACGGGTTTCAATTTTTGCTGTTGGCGTCCGGCTTGACAGTCGCCCTGTCATTCATCCCCGGCGCGGGCTGGCTGGCCTATCCGTTCCGGCTCTTCGTCACCTTCATACACGAAGGCGGACACGCGCTGCTGGCATTGCTGACGGGCGGCTGGGTGACGGGGCTGCGCATCCACATGGACGCGAGCGGCGAGACGTTTTCGGTTGGCGGAGTGCCGCTGATCATCGCCAGCGCAGGCTATCTGGCCAGCACGATTTACGGCGCAAGCTTGCTGGCGCTGTGCCGCGATGGCCGCCATGCCAAAGCCGTGTTGACGCTGACGGCGGCGGGGGTGTTGGGGCTGACGCTGTTCTTTGCCAAAGGGATGCTGAGTTTGTTGACCGGCATTGGACTGGCGATTGGGTTGGTGTTTTGCGCCATCGCGTTGACCGAACGCGCAGCCCATTTCTTCCTCAGCTTTCTGGCGATTCAGTGCTGTTTGAACGCGCTCTTTGATTTGCGCACGCTCTTCTTGATCTCGGCGGCCAGCGATACGCCGAGCGATGCGTTCAACCTGGAGCGGATGACGGGCGTCCCGGCGGTTTTTTGGGCGGTGATGTGGCTGATCGGTTCGTTGGCGGTGTTGTGGGTGGCGTTGCGCAGCTTCGGGAATCCCTATCCAAGCAAGGTGACGCGGCGGCGGCGGGCGGTGGTCAATTCATAGAGACGGTACCGCGCGCGTGAGCAAGCGGTGTTTCGCAATTCTTTCCTGTCGCACAAATGTGAATACCCGCTTGCTCACGCGCACGGTACTGCTGGGGTTTGGCGCGGCGCGGGCTTGTAGTATATTTGGAACCGTCTTGAGAGGTGATCGTTACACTGACCGGTGAGCCAGCAATCCCGCGCCCCTCAAGAACGACCTAAACCAAGGAGCACAAGTTTTATGAAGCAGAAACATCAACGCACGCCGCGCCGCCAGCGATTACAAAAACAGGCGGGCTTTTCGCTGATCGAATTATTGATCGTGGTGGCGATCATCGGGATTCTGGCCGCCGTCGCGCTGCCGAAACTGCAAGCGAATCTCAAACTGGGCCGTGAGACGGCGGCCATCTCATCGCTGCGCACGATTCATAATGCCCAGGCGCAATACAACGCGATGAAAGGCAAGTTCGGCAGTTTGAAAGAACTGGGCGATGCGGGGCTGGTCGGCGCCAACTTCGCCGGCGGTAATCCGGTCAGCCAATACCGCTACACGTCAACCGACGCCGAAGCGGACAAGTATTGCATCCAGGCCACCCGCATCAGCCCCGGCGCCGCCGATCGTGATTTCAACGTCATCGAAGACGGCACCATCCGCGCCCTTGAATCAAAGACGGTCAACGCCTTGCCGCACGGTGAGGGCGCACCGATTTCGGATAGCGGCAATGCGGCTGCGCAACCTGCGCCCGCCGCTGGAGCGAAGCCGTAACATCCCGCTTAGCAGACAAGGAAAAGCAGGCAAGCCAGACACGTTGATGGCTTGCCTGCTTTCGTTTCAGCTTGCCCCGCCTTTGCCCCGGCCAATTCAAGAATCGAGTGTTTATGTTGCTGAGTTGTTCTGTTCGCAAATTCGTTGCGTTGGCGGGAGCTTTGCTTGTGCTGATGGGATTGGTGGCTTGCATCTCGCCACAACTTTTTACTAACGACTGTAACTGTCATTGCAAGTTTGGGCGAGAGACGGCAGCAATCTCAACCTTGAGAACCATTCACAATCTCCAAGCTCAATTTCAAGAGAGCCATAATCGCCTCGCATCCCTGAAGGAATTGGCGAAAGTTGATTTGATCTCGGCAAGAATTGCGAGTGGCGAGCCAAGCGCTGGCTATGTTTATTCCGATTTCGAGATTTCTGCCAATACCTATTGCGTAAGCGCAACCCGAGTCAATCTTAGTTGCTGGTTGGGATTGTCTACGTCAATTTCGGCCTACCGAGATTTTGTGATTTGTGAAGATGGCATCATCCGCGGAAACGAAACGAAAACTATCCGTCGGTTACAACGTGGCGAAGGCGTACCGATTTCTGAAAGCAGCGATGGCTCAGCACAACCAGCCCCCGCCACCGGACCGAAGCAGAAGCATCCTGTTTCGCAGACAAAGAAAAGCAGGCAAGCCCGACATGTTGGTGGCTTGCCTGCTTTCTTTTCGGCTATGGCTTGTTTTGGCGCGCCGTTCTCAAATCAAAGCTGACGGGGAACAGGATAAGAACATTGTGCGCGCTCCAATTACGCTGCACCGCGAACTGTTTTCTGCCTCGTGTTCCCCGCGCGTCTTGGCTGGCTTACACAAAACATACATACTGAAAGCGCTGTAAGCTATTGCGTCACCATAAAGGAGTTCACGATGCCTATTGTCAGAATCCTTGTCACGCTCTGTGCTGTGGCCGCTTTCTTGCCGGTTTGGCAGCCGGCAACTGCTGTCGCTCCCATGAAAGGCTTGCGTTTCGGCAAGCTCATTGACGGCGCGGGCCAGGTGTTCACCAACGCCGTCGTCATCGTTGAAAACGACCGCATCCGCAGCGTCGGCACAGATGCGGCTGCCATTCCCAGCGGCGCCGAAGTGATTGACCTGTCGCGTTACACCGCCATCCCTGGGTTGATTGATGCGCACACGCATATGACCTATTACTGGGATCAAGCGCCCGGCACGCGGCCCTGGTCGCAATCGTCCGAACGAATGCCCGCGATGACCGTTCATCTGGCGCAAGAAAATGCGCGCCGGACACTGGAAACCGGCGTGACGACGGTGCGCGATCTGGGCAGTGCTGAATACATGGACATCGCCCTGCGCGAATTGATCAATAGCGGCGCGCTGATTGGGCCGCGCATGTTCGTCTCGGGTTACGGCTTGCAGAAAGCCCGCGCCGCGCCGCGCCTGGGCCGGGTTTATGCCAGCGGCGGGCAGGCCAGCGGGCGGCTGGCGGTGATGCGCGTGGCGCTGCAACAAATCGAAGCCGGCGCCGATGTGATCAAAATGTATGGCTCGACCGGCAGCGGCGACGATGTGACGGGCAATCAGACTTTCGGCTTTGAAGAGATGCAGGCCGCCGTTGAAATCACGCATCAGATGGGCAAACGCATCGCCATTCATTCCTACGGCCCAGCCGGCGCGCGTGACGCCGTGCGCGCGGGAACCGATTCGCTGGAACACGCGACCGATATGGACGACGCAACGATTGCCGAACTGGCGCGGCGCAAAATCTTTTACGTGCCGACGATTGATCACAATCGCTATTACGCCGAGTACAGCGGCCAATTCGGCTACAGCGCCGAGGCTGTGAGGAACCTGAACGCCTTCATCGAACGCAATCTGGCAACGGCGCGGCGCGCGCACAAAGCCGGGGTACGCTTTGCGATGGGCAGTGATGCGGTGATGACGATGTTCGGACAAAACACGCGCGAGTTGGGCTGGTTCGTCAAAGCCGGGATGACGCCCGCCGAAGCGCTGGCCACCGCGACCACCAACGGCGCGGCATTGCTGGGGATGGAGAAAAGCCTGGGCGCGCTGGCGGCGGGTTATTACGCCGACATCGTCGCGGTCGAAGGCGATCCGCTGGCTGATGTTGATGTCGTGCTTAACAAAGTGCGTTGGGTGATGAAGGGCGGAACAGTGGTCGTTGATAAAACCGGTCCGGTACGGCCTTCCGCCACGAGAAATTGATTCGGCGGGTTGGGTAGGACAGACTTTTTTGGTCTGTCCTACCTCAGCTATTGCATAGACGGAATGTTGCTCTTAAAGCGGCCCTGCTCGTCATAGAGCCGTTGGTACTGACGCATGTTGCGATAGACGCCTTGTACATATAGCCGGGTTTCCGTGATCGGAATGCTTTCGACCCACTCCTCGATTTCCGGGTTGGGCATTTCGCGCAACCAGCGGGCGACGCGCGAAGGGCCGCCGTTATAAGCCGCCGCGACATATTCCAACCGCCCGAATTCACCTACCAGTTGTTCCAAGTACCCCGTGCCGAGTTGCAGGTTGATCATGGGTTTGTACAGATCGGCGACGGCCACTTTGCCGCCGCCCACGCCATATTTCCGCGCGACCAATTGCCCGGTGGAGGGCAGCAATTGCATCAGGCCGATGGCGTTGGCGTGGCTGCGCGCCAGTGGATTGAAGATCGTCTCTTGCCGGATCACGCCCGCGACGTAATAGGGATCAAGGCGGCGCAGCTTGGCCTGCTCCTTGATCGCCGGCCAGAAATTGAGCGGATAGAAAACTTCCCAGGCCTCGCGCGGCATTTCTTCGGGCAGGGTCTGACCGTAATCGGGGTAGGCGCGTTTGAGCGCGTTGATGGCCGCCGTCGGTTCGTTGCGTTGGCGGTAAAGCTGGGCGATGCGCAAATTGATGAGCGGCGACGTGTGCGCATTGGCGCGCGCGGCTTCCAGTTCATTGAAGGCCGATTGGTGCAAGGCGATGGTGGCGAGTTGGCTGGCTTTGGTGAGGCGTTCGCGGTCGGTGTCTTTCAGCGTTTCGACCGTGCGCGTGATGTCTTGCAATCCGGCGATGGCTTTGGCCAAAGCTGCATCTTTGGCCGGGTCGAGCGCCTGAGCGCCGGTTTGCATGAGCATAGAACTGCGGCGTTCGGCGTTGAGGCCATACCAGCCCGCCCCATAACGTTTTTGCAGCGCGCGATACAGCGCCAACGCGCGATTGCGGTCACCCGCGCGTTCGGCGTCCACGGCCGCCCAAAATGCCGCTTTGCCGCGATTTTCGGTCGTGTTGCCATAGAGCGCTAGATGCTCTGCAAGCAGGCGCGCGGCGTTGGCGTAATCTTTGGCCTCGTGCGCGCGCCAGGCCAGCCAGAAATGTGCTTCGTCGGCGTTGGACGTGGCGGGGAACTGCCGCGCGACTTGTTCGTAAAAAGTTGCCGCCTGGGGCAGCAAGTTGCGCTTCTCGTAACTGCGTCCGAGGCTGAAGAGCAGCGCCGCGATGTAGGGGCTATCGGGCACAACGCGCTTGATTTCGGTAATCGCCGCCAGCGTCTGCGCTTCGTTGCGCAAGGCGAAGTGTGATGCGCCGAGGTAATACTGCGTCTCGCTGACCAGCTTCGGCGTGCGCGCGCGCACATTGCCCAACGCGCTGAGCGCCGCCGCGAACGAATTGCCTTTGTAATAGCTCGTGCCTGCCTTCAACCAAACATCATCATTGGCCACGGCGGCATTTAACCGCGCGAGTTGTTCGTAGCTTTGGCCCGCCAACACAAACAAACTATTGCTAAAAAGTTTGTCCGCCCGGTGGCGCAATTGATTGGCGTCCGCAGTGGCAGTGGAGGCGCCGAGCGCCGTGAGCCGCGCGGCCACTTGTCCGGCTTCGGCGGAATGGGGCGCTTCAAAATAGAGTTGCCTGAGCGTGTTGATGGTCTCGGCCTGACGGCCCAGTTTTTCGAGCGCATCGGCTTTCAGCTTCAGCGCGGTGGCGTCATGGGCTTCGGCCAGTGCGGTCAAATCGTTCAGCGTGGTTTGGTAATCACCGCGCAGGAAAGCCGAGCCAGCGGCTTGCAACGCGGCCGTGCGGGCAAGCAGAGAAGCCGGGTATTTGTTGGCTAATTGGCGATAGGTTTTTTCGGCCAGTTCGGTTTGCCCGCTGTCTTGCAAGGCTTGCGCGCGTTGTTGCAGCGCGTAATCGCCGAGGGCGCTGTGATTGGCGATGACGGGATTGCTGGAGAGCGCGATGGCATTGACATAATCTTTGGCTTGTAACCGCAAGTAGCCGCGCAACAAAGTCGCCAATGCGGCTTCTTCGGTATTGGCGAAGGCCGCCGCAATCTTTTGCAATTCGGCGTCGTTATTGGCGGCCACCGCCATGCGCAAATGCGCGCGCGCGTTGTCGGTGCCGCCGGTGTTCGATTTGCTTTGCGCTTGCGTTGCCGTGTTTGAATAGGCGGCGCGCAGCCCCAGTGTCAGCAGCAAGGCCAGGCCAGCGGCTCCCGTGAGCCTGACCAGGGAAAAGGGGATTCGTTTCATAGAACTAACTCCAAAATGTTATGTAAGGGGACATGTTTCAGACGATGCAAGCGGCGTGTCAGACGAACCTGATGGGGCGCCAGGTGGGCTGATCGAAACCGTCGCGCGGGGGCAAAACCGGGCGCAGTGTAGCATAAGAAACCGCTGGCGCAATCGGCCTGATTGCGCCAGCGGTATGTGCGTTTGAGCGAGTCTGAGCGAACTGTTATTGCCCCGCCATCACCGGGCCCGGGCAGTTTTCGCCCAGCTTTGAAGGGTCGCCTTCCGCCAGCGTTTGCACCAATTCATCATAGAAATAATCGAACTTGGTGGCGACGGCGGGTGAGACGCGCTTGTCATAGACCTTGCGGCTGCGATCAATCTCGTCGTGCAGCCGGTCATAGAGATCGGCCTGGCGGCGACCTTCGTTCACTTTGGCGGCGTTGTAAAGCTTGATCTCTGAAACCAGCAAGCGCGCAAAGCGGCGCGCATCATTGTGGGCGCGCACTTCGGTTTCGGTCGCGGCGTTGGTGACCGAAAGCGAGGGCGCGGCATAACGCGGCGGCTCTGAAGGTTGATTGAAAGAGAAACGCACCGAAGGCGCATCGGCCCGGAAGGGCGCAATCGGCGGCGGTACAGCGACTGGTGTTGGCAACCGTTCAGTATCAATTTCCTCCGGGCGAGTTGAGAAATCAGAGAGCGAAGGGATGCGAATCGGCGGCGGCGTGGGCGGCGCAGGCGGAATCGCTGGCGGCGCAGGCACGAACGCTTCTTCGACCGGGGCCAACGCGGGATTTGTCGTGGCAAACATGGGCGTCTCTTCGACTGGTTCATCTTCCTGCAAGCGCTGCATCCATTCCGGCAGGCGTTGTGAATTCGATTTTTGACCGCCACCACCGCCCAGCCCAAGCGATGGCGTCTCGGGCGGAGGAAAGTTGGGGAAAGACAGCGCCGGAGACGGCGCGGGCGTTGCCGGTTCCGCCACATTGCCCCGCACCAGGTCAAAGATGGACGGAACATCCGGCTCCGGCTCAATCGGCTGGAGCGCGGGTGGTTCGGCATAAACAGGTTCAGGCGGCGCGGGCGTTTCAGTCATTACGGGCTGGCTGAATTGAGCTTGCACGGCGTAATCGTCAACGGGCGCGCTCGCGGCTGGTGGTGCGGGCCATTCGCCCGGCTTGGTCGTGGTCGGATCACCCGCGTATGGGTCGGTCTCGCCAACCGGCGCTGGTTCTTCCGCAGTTAAGGACATGGCAGGGTTTGTCCAAGTTGGTAGTGAGGGCGCTTCTGCCACGGCTGGCTGGGCGGGTTCGGCGGCCACTGGCGTTGGCGCAGGCGCTTCCACGGGCGCGGGCGCTACGACGGGCTGGGCCGGTGGCACAGCCGGTTGAGCAGTTGGCTGTGCCGTGGGCTGCGAACGCACGACCTCGCCGGCATTGCGGCGGACAGGCAACAGTTCAATCGCCATGCTGGCGACATGCACCAGGGTTTCCAACGCTTCCAATTGCACGGCGTCATCCGGTTCATTGCCAGAATCGGCGTAGAGTACAGCGGCGGCTTTCCCGCGCACCACCAAGGGCACGGCGACGGCGCCAGATGGCACCGGATGGCTGAAGCGTCCCAGCACCGGCGCCAAGTCAGCTTGGGCAGGGTTCAGGGCGATGGCGGTGTGTTGTTCGGTCAGCGCCTGCCCGAGCAGGGAAGAGGCTTGAATCGAAACGGCCAGTGAACGAGCGGTCTCATCGCTTAACCCATTGTCGAAACCGCTGGCTTTCCAGCCGACAGCCTCGCCGCTCTTGACCACGTAAAAGACCACGCGCGGAGAAAAATGCGCCGCGCGGGTGATCAGCGCGGTCAAGGTTTCGGATTGTGTGCGCTGCGCGTCAATCTCTTCGACAGCCGTCTTGAGCAAGCTGTAATTGGGCGGGGCGGTGACGGTCACCGTGTTAGCGCTGGCTGCTTGTGTGGCAGTCAAGACTGCAAGCTGGGCGCGGAACTGATCCGCTTCGGTCGCGGCGGCGCTTTTGGCCTCAGCCACGCTTTGCGTAAGCTGGCTTTGAAATTCGGCTTCGAGCTGTTGCCGTAACGCGGTGCGCTGCTTTTCTACCTCGGTGTCCAGGCGCGCCTGGGCTTGCTGCTCGGCCTGGCTGACTGAAGCGTCAAGCAATGTTTTCAACTGCGCGGTCAGGGCGGCCGTTTCTTCCGTCGTCACACTCGCCTGGGCCTGTGCTTGCAAGCTGGTGTGCGCTGCGGTGACAGCGGTTTGCAAACGCTCCAACTCAGTGGTCAGCGGGTTGAGGCGGGCCGCCAGCATTTCGCTGACTCGCTGTTGCAACTCAGCCTCCCACTTTGGCCACTCCGGCGACTCCGGCCTATTCGGGTTCTCGTCTTCAAACACTGCGTTCCTCCGTTTTTACACCCCGGCGTAGGGGCAATTGCGCGCGGGGGTAAACTAATGATGTGTCGTTCAGCCTTGCGGGTTTTACTCTGGGAAAAGGAATGACGACGTTCGGATGCTCAGACAGGCACTTGTGTTCTATGTTTGAAAGCAGTGCGGCGCATGCGCGAGTCCAATTAATGCCTTGGTCAATCGGCGAAAAAGCTGCGTCCGATACCTCTGCTATGAGCCAAGCTAACGCACGATCGGTCACGGTCAATTCTGTCTGAAACACCCTTGGAGTCTTGCGGCCTGTTGTCTGAATCAGCGACAAAGGCGCTTGATTATTATGTGTTTAGCATGGCTTGTCAATCATTCGTGCGGCGGCTGAGGACGCGCAAAAACGCTTCTTCAGGCGTGTTGACCACCGGTGAGGCTTGGTGTAATTTCCCGCTCGACATACGGCAATCCATTCATTCGCCTTCAGGCTCAGGCGGCGTCCCCACTTGTTTGCAGTTCGGGCAACTGATCTGCGGACGGTTGTGCCTGATTTGGGTTTGAATCCGCGCAACTAACCTTCATTGGAGCCAAGGCGTGTCAGCTTGCTTGAAACGCCGGCAGGCAGTTGCTGTGACATTGAAAGCAAGCATGTCGCTTGGAATTGAACGGCGTTGCGCGTGTGCCAGCGCGGATTCCAAGGCAAGCCCAGAGTAATCACGATCAACCACGACAAAGGAATTTTCAGATGCGGGCAACAAAGTACTCACTCACCATTGCCAGTGTTTTCTGCGGCGCCTTGCTTGGCTGGGCGGCGCCGGTGCGCGCGCAAGCAAAACTCGATCTCAACAAAGCCGACGAGGCGCTCAAGGCCAGCCAGAAAATCCAGTGCTCGCTCGAAGACGGCAAGCCGGTTGTTTTTTGGTGGAAGGGCAGCGCCTATAGCCGCGTGGCAGGGGAACGCGACCGCGCGCTGTTCAACGTCGAAGGCATGAACATCCGCGCGTGTAAGGCCTACAGCGATCTGCAAAAAGGCTATGGCTATCGCCTGGTTTCGCGCGAAATCCTGCTGTACAAAGACCCTGAAACCGACCAGCTTTTGCGCACCTGGAAGAACCCCTGGACGAACCAGGTGGTCGAGGCCATCCACGTCGCCAACGACCCCGTCAATCAAGGGCCCTTTTACGCCAACAAGACGTTTAAGCTGCCCGCGACTTTCAAAAATGGCCGCTTCTTCTATACGGTCGAAGTCCCGCTCTTTTACCAGAACCCGCTCGGCGGCGAGTATCAGGAATTTGTCGGCGGCACTTATCACGCGATGGAGATGTTCAACTTCTACGGCTACGAAACGGAATTGCTCGACGCGAGCAAGCAGGAAGCGGATGCTGTGACAGTCTCGTGGGCGCGTGTTTCGGATTGGCTGCCCTGGATGGAGATGGGCGACCGCCAGGGCATGATGATTTTTACCTGCGCGGGCAAACGGCTGGCGAGTTGGGATGAAATGTCAGAGACCATGAAAAACGAGATCAAACAAAACTATCCGGCCTACACCGCGCCGCCGCCGCTCGATGACACGCGCAAGAACGAGACCAGTTGGACATATTTCAAGAAGATGCTCGAAAAGAAAAAAGCCGAGAAGCAACCGCAAGGAGGTGTGAAATGAATCGTCAACACTCCAGCGCAATCCTGTTGATCACGCTTTGTCTGCTGGCTGTTTCGGTCAACGCGCAAAAGCTCGATCCATCCAAGCCGGAAGACGCCATCAAGCTTGATCGCAAGACGAATTGCTCTACCGCAGACGGCAAGACGGCAGTCTATTGGTGGCGCGGCAAAGTCTATAGCCGCGTGCCGGGCGAAAAGGATCGCCACCTGTTCGATGTGCAAGGCTTCAATCTGCGCACCTGCAAAAGCTACAACGATCCGCAGCGCGGCCCCGGCTATCGCTCGGTTTCGCGCGAGATGCTGATCTATTTCGACGCCGCCACGAACAAGGTATTGCGCACGTGGAAAAATCCCTGGACGGGCGCAGCGGTCGAAGTGCTGCACGTCGCCAACGATCCGGTCAGCATGCGTGAACCGACCTATGCCCGTGACAAAGACGGCAAGCCCGCGCGCAGCGGTACCGGCGGTTTTGAAAAGACGGGCACTGAATTGCAGGGCGGCAACGCGGCCCGGCTGTTTTATAAAAACCCATTGGGCGGCGAGTTTCAGGAAAACATCGGCGGCTGGTATCACGCGATGGAGTTTATGACCTCCGCCACGCCGCAAGCTGATTTGCTGGACGCGAACGCCGGCGAAGTCAAAGACCGCGTGATCTCTTGGGTGCGCGTTTCGAAATGGCTGCCCTGGATGCGCATGGGCGACCGCCCCGGCGTCGTCATCTTTCACACCGCCGGAATGCGGCTGAACAGTTGGGACGAAATGCCGGAAGAAGTGAAAGCAGAAGTCCGCCAGAACTGGCCGGCCTTTCAGACCGCGCCGCCGCCGGATGACGTGCGGCCCAGCATGACCAGTTGGGATCAGTTCAAACGCTGGCAGGAAAGTAAGAAGAAGAAACCGTAAGCTCTGGCTGAATTGAGCGGCCAGCCAAACAGCTTGCCGCTCAATTCAGGATACCCGTCAGCCAGTGCACGATATTCAGCGCTAACTGTTTGTTGTCCAAGCCCGGCTGATTCATCCCCATCGTCCGTTTCTCTGGCCCGGCCAATTGGGCCGAAAGCATCGCTGCCTCGCCCATCACCACCACGCGGCCTTTCCCGAATTGCAACGCAAGGCCCTGCGCGCGCCCGGCGGCGGAAGTGCGCGTGTTGGTCGCGCGGTCAACGTCAACGGCAGTGTCCGCCAGCTTCAAAAAAGCCACACTATCTTTCGGCCCTCTCAACGATTGGCCGGTGAAGGATTGCACGCGGTTGATGCGTTCGTCCGCATTGCGTCCGCGTGTGATGGCGTGCTCGCCCAGCAAGCCATTCGCGCGATTGAATTGGATGAAGCCCTGGTTGTTCGATTCCTTCGGATAATGCTCCGGGTCGCTGGTGTAGCCCTTGCTCATCCCGACGCCGAATTGCTCGCCCAGCCGTTCTGCCGCCGCGCCCATCGGCGCGTGATCGGCAATCAACAGCAACGCGCCGCCCGCTCGCACCCATTCGCGCACGGCCAGGCATTCTTCTTCCGTGAAAGCCGGATTGCTCGCTTCCGCCGCGCCCATTTGCGTCGCGCCGAGCGCATTGGCGATGACCAGCACGTCAAAACCAGCCAGCGTTTGTTTCGTGAAATTCTGCTTGTTCGGCGTGACGCGGCAGCCATCGTTGGTGATCAGCGCGGCAAAGGGCTGATAGCGGCCATCGGTCGTGTGGAAATTGAAGTGCTGCTCGTCAAACAGCACCTTCGGTTGTTGCTTGGCATAAGCCGGACGCGCGACTTTCACCTCGAAGTTCGGATCAGGTACTTGTTGCTGGCCGAAGGCAGCAACGGCACAAAACACGAGCAGACAAACAACAGCACACGGTTTCATCGTAGTTCCTCATTAAAACTCGCCGCAGATCAATGCGGAAAGACGCAGATCAGCGTTGCTCTGCGAAAATCAGCGGCAAAGCTTTTTCTGGTTTCAGGGCGCCGCCCACCACGGCTCGGACGGCTCCTTACGGTTTGATGGGGTCTTTCAGCTTCTCTTTCTCTGCGTCAACGTTGAAGCGTTTGTAATTTCCATAAGCGATGGATTGCGTCACGTTGATGCCTTTGACCAGCAGCACCTTGACCGCCAGATTGATGTCGGCGCGCGTCGGCAACCAGATTTCATTGTTGACGCGATCTGCTTCAAGCGTGAAGGTTGCGCCCTCGCGCAACGAAGCCAGCAGGCCGCCCGCAATCTTAAACGCTTCGACCAGCCGCGCCTCGACGCGCGCGACCTGTTTGTCGGTCACATCCACCCAGATGGCCCCGGCCATCTTGCCAAAAAACTTTTCGTAATCCTTCTGCGGCTTGTACCCGGGCAGCGGTTCGAAATCGAAGACGATCACATCGCGCCCGCGAAAGCGTTCGCGGCGCGGGTTGACCAGTTTGGATGCGCGCAAGACATCGGCAATCGAGGGGCGCTGGCCGCGTTCGGCAGCGGGCGCACCGTTGCTGTCTTGCGCGACCTCACGTTCTTTGGCTTTCTTGTCTTTCTCGGCTTCGCGCTTTTCGAGGTCGCGGATGCGTTTCTCGACGCGCTTCTGTTCGTCGGCCTCTTCGCTCGGCGTGAAGGGCTTGCCGTTTTTTTCAATCTGGCGGCGGATGCGATGGCCTTTGAAAAAGGTCAACTCAAACGTCTCGGATTCTTTCTCGCGCATTTGGCCGTTCTGTGCCAACTCGCGGCTCGTGATCGTTTCGATGTAGGTGTACTTTTCCAGCAACTCGTCTATGCGATCTTCATTCGCCTTGACCTCTTTCAACAGCGCGTCAACTTCGGGCAGCGGTTCGTTGGAAAGCTGCGGGAATTCAAAGACAGCCTTGTCGAGCGCAACATTGTGTTTGACTTCGGCCAGCTTGATCTCGAATTGCTCTTTGTCCGCGCTGATCAGAATCGTATGCGGCTCGAGCACGCCGTCAACCAGCCGGTGATCGGCGTAATCAAACGTGCGCACGGCTTCGCCCGCCGGTAATTCCTCGCGCACCAGCAGGCCCGTGGCGGCGTCGAAATACAATTTGATCTTCACGCCTTTGGCGGTCGTGAATTGCACGGCATTCGCGGGCTTGCCGTTGACGTCGCTGGCACCGGCCAGCGTCAGTTTGCCTTTTTCTTTTTTGTAATCCAGCCAGCGCGCGTTGCGATAGGCGGCCTCGGCGGCGAAATCGCGGCTCGCCAAACCGGTCAACGTGCGCAAGCCTTCGCGCGAATCGCGCAGCCAGGACGATTTGCCGTTGAAGCCCGCCGCGACTTCAAAACCGGCGGCATCGAATGCACTGGTGTAAAGATTCGGCAGCAGCGCCATTGCCTGATAACTGCCGGTGGCTTTATCGCTCAGCCGTGTGATTTGTCCTTTGACTTGCCACGAACGCACGGCGCGCAAGGCTTTTTCGCCTTTGCCGTTGCTCATGGCTTTGATGGCTTGCTTGATGACCTTGTCAGGAGATTGGGCGTGTGTTGGATGTGCACTGAGCAGAATGGCGCAACTGAACAAGAGCGCCGTGACGAAACGATGGAATTGCTGCATTGATCCTTCTCCGAATATGCGTGTTTGGTTGGAACTCAGGTCAAAGCGTTCACCACGAAGAAACGAAGAAAACGAAGGGCAAGAATGCAGTTTCTGGTGTTCCTTACCAGTTTCTTCGTGCGCTTCGTGGTTTCAAGAACTATCGCACAAGCGCATGGAGTTCAGGCTTCAACCTGTTTTGGAGATCACGAACACAGGCTGAAGCCTGAACTCCATGCGCTTGTGCGTTGTCCGTCACTTTGATTTCGTCACACTGAACGGTCACTCGATACACGCTTGCATCAACGTGGCTGTGTCTCGCGCTCTTGTTGCCGCAACAACTGCACGGCGCGGTCGTGATCCGCTGAACTGACTGAGAACTTGTGCGAGCCGTCGTTCTTCGTCACGTCCACCACAAAGAACAGATAGTCGGTCTGCGCCGGATTGAGCGCCGCTGTCAACGAACGTTTGCCGGGCGAAGCAATCGGGCCGGGCGGCATGCCGGCGAACATATAGGTGTTATATGGCGACACGCGATCCAGGTCGCTGCGGTAAATCTTGCCGCGATATTTGCCTGCGAGCAGCGCGGCATAAATCACCGTCGGGTCACAGGCCAGCCGTTCACCGCGCTGCAAACGATTGTGATAGACCGACGAAATCAACTCGCGCTCGGCATCCACCTTGGCTTCCCTCTCGATCAGCGAAGCAAACGCGACGGCGCGCCGCGCGTTCCAGCCAAAGGCCGCCGCGCGTTGCTGCAATTCCGGCGTGTAAACCTTGCGGAAGCGTTTGACCATCGCCTCGACCAACTGTTCGCGCGTCGTCGTGGTCGTGTATTCGTAGGTGTCGGGGAACAGATAGCCCTCTAAATCTTTGGCCGCCGGGTCGAGGTCGGCGATCAAGGCGGTGTTTTTCAGCAAGGCCTGCGCGTCGTCGGGATTGGCGAGTGGCGGCTGTTTCAAGCCTTGCAACGAACCCAAAATCCGCGCGATGTCCCATTGGTTGTAGCCTTCGGGAATCGTGAACGAATGCGTGGCGACCTCGCCTTTGACCAGCTTGTTGATGACGTCGAGCGGCGCGATGGGCGAGGCGAATTCGTAATCGCCCGCTTTGAATTTCTGATTGCCCGCGAAAAAGCGCAGCCAAAGTTTGGTGGGCAAGGCGCTCGTCAACACGCCCTCGCGTTGCAGTGTGGCGATGATTTCAGAACTGCCGGTGCCCGGTTTGAAGGTGATGATCTTTTTGGCGGCGTTGTGCGCGTGCGGCCGTTTGACCGCGTTTTTCAGCCAGGCTTGACCGGCGAAAAGCGCGCTCGCGCTCAAGACGGCTAGGCCCAGCAGCGCGAGCAGTATCTTTTTCAGGAATGATGACGATTTGGCAGGCGGTTCGGCCCCTTCGGCCCCTTCGGCCCCTTCAGATGGAGTTGACGCAGTTGTCACCGGTGGTTCCGGTTCTAGTGTGGGGAGAGTTTCAGGTGATGTCATTCGTCCAGTTTCTTTCCAATTAAAAGTTGGCCGCACGCAGATGACGGAAATTGCTTGGCGTGCCTGCGAGCCCTGACCGTCGCGTCAGTGGCGCGCATGACCTGCACGGCGCGGGGAGGCATGAACACGTAGCCAGCCTTGCAAATCGGCCTGGCTTTCCAGTTTGAGCATGGTTGCCAGCAACGCCTCAAGGTGTTCCAGCGACAACCGTCTGAGACGTTTGACCGTGGCGTCGCTGAGCGGGCCGAGCCGTTGTGCCAGCAACTCGATGGCGACTTCGAGTTTGCCTTCGAGTTTGCCTTCGAGTTTGCCTTCTTGCCGTCCTATTTCAATTCCTTTGCGTTCCCAAGAGGTGATGTATTCCATGGCGACTTTTTTCTCCTTCGGTTGAAAGCGGCTGACTTCGGCGGCGAAGTCAAGCTCTTGTGCGGGCGTCAGCGGCAAATAGGCGTCAATAAAGCGCAGCAACGGACGCCGCTGTTTCTCTGGTAACTGTAACCGGACAAGCATGCCGAGACAGGCGGCGCGGACTTTCGGGTAATCTTCCGGCGCTACGCCCATCTTTGCCATCAACGCGCTGGCGGCCGGATTGTCCTGCTGCAAATAATCGCGCCAATTGAGCCGGTTGAGTTGGATCACCGGGAAGTTGAATTCCAACACACGGCGATCCGGAAATTCAACCGCATATTGCCCCGCTTCCGCCGCGTGCGGGCTGTCCCACGACAGCAGCGCAATCGGATAGACCGGCAAATCGTGCTTGTAGGTTTGCACAGCGAAGTAATAAAACATCCGTTTGGCCGACCAGCCGCGTTTGCTGGCCTGCACTTCAATGTGGATCAGGAAGTAGGCCGGTTGTCCGCGAAAGCGCGCTTTGACCAGCAAGTCCACGGCGCGGCGGTGCTGCGCCGTGATTTCACCAAAGCTTTCCTGCTCGACAAACTCGATTGAGTTCACGTCCAGGTAACGCATGACTTCCGGCAGAAAGAGTTCGAGGAAGTCCACAAAACAGACGCGCAGGACTTCCTTGAACAGTTGATCGTGTTCCAGTCGCGGCCGCGCCGTTTTTGGTTGTGGTGTCTTACCGTTCATTTCAATGTTGAAGTCCAGCCGGGAATGACTGTGCCGCCAGGTAATCCTGCAAGATCAGCACCGCCGCATATTCATCCAATTGGGCGCGCCGTGCGCGCGAATTGGCGCCACGTGCGCGCAGTAGTTGATCAGCTTCGTGCGAAGTGAGCCGTTCATCAATCGTCTGAATGGGGAGCGCCACGTGCTGTTTGAGTTCAGCGATAAAGCTCTCGACCCGCGAGGCCGCGGGGCCGCGTGTGCCATCCATATTCAAGGGTAAGCCAACCACCAACGTGCCGACTTCGTGTTCAGTCACCAAGGTGGCCAGCCGTTCGAGCACTGCGGCAAATTTCAACTTGTCGCGGCGCAGCGTCGTCAACGGGCGCACGGTCAATTGCAATTCGTCCGAGAGCGCCACGCCAATCGCTTTAGTGCCGAAATCCAGGGCCATTACTCGCATCAGGCGTGAAGTATGCCGAGCGCTGTTGAGTCACGTCAAACCCCAGTGCACTCGTGCTCAGCCGCGTTCCCACAAAGCGCAGGACGAACCGACCCAGGTTTTGTTCTTGTTGAAATCCACGCCCATCATTGCGCCCTTGCTCATGCGTGTCAGCGTCGTCACGGCCATTGGCTCTGCCGCGTCGTCGGGCCACAGGAACATCACGCGCACTTCGACCTTGCTCGGTTCATCCGGCGTGAGGATGACCGGTTCGTAGGCGACCTTTTCTTGCAGCAGGTAAGTGCCACGTTGCTCGCTGGGCACCGCGTCCAAATCGGCGCGCGTGATGTTGACCTTGACGCCGCTGCCCGCGAACGAGAAAAGCGGTTTGAGCACGAACTGTTCCAGATCGTCCGGCCAGGCGTCCAACTGATCCAAAAACCACGCGCGGGGCACCGTCGGGTGGTTCAGAAAGGGCAGCGAGAACTTGCTCAAGCGGAAATACCAATTCGGATGACCGGCCCATTCCACCTCGAGTTCGTCGCGGAAATCGAAGTTGATCTGCACGCTCTTGCGCACGAATTCATCAATGATGACGCGGTTGTAAAGGCGGCGGATTTCGACGAGCCGTCCGTTGTCTTCGTAAAACAGCCGTCGGCCTTGTTTCAGAATATGCGCGACATCCACGGTTTTGATGCCCAGCAATTTTTCGGTCGCGCGAAAGTCAGGCAGCGTTTTTTGCGCGAGCGGTTCGATCTCCAACAGCACAACGTGTTCGGGCGCGTGGTCTTTCAGAATCGTGCGGCGCAGCAGCGCCAGATAGTCCTCGTCGCTCATGCCGCCGAACAAATAATCCAGCCCGCTCAGGTCATAGACTTGCTGGCACGCGTGCGGCAACACCAGTTGAAACGCATAGAGCGAAGCGCAGCCCTGCAACTCGATCAGCTTCGGCGTGAATCGCCCATCGGAATCGCGCGTCACCGCGAAATCCACCACGATGAAACTTGGATGCGAGCCCTCGTTCGGCGCGTGGAATGCCGCCGGGATGGAGCGCGCCGAAGCCGCGTGATATGCCGGCGTGCGCAGTTGCGCGTTCAGTTCGTGCGCTGCCTGCACCATCTCATGCAGCAAATCCGGCGGCAAAAATACCGGCGTCTCGCAGGTACGGAACTCGATCTGCGTGCCGGTGGCTGCGTTGAGCGCCTGCAAAAATTGCTGGTGTTTCGCTTCAGTAAAGCTCGCATTGAACCTGGCGCGTAAGTGCGGAATCACGTGATGCTCCTTTGTCAGCTTCTGGATTGGATGGCGATGATAGCCATTGCAGCGGCAGCCGTCCACAGAACCCAAATGCAGACTTCCCACGAAGGCACACGAAGGAGCACGAAGAAATGCTCACCTTCTTCTTCGTGCTCCTTCGTGTG
>JANOWX010001003.1:0-1638 GCA_031418175.1 Acidobacteriota bacterium
CTCGATCATCAAACCGCCCCGTGTCACCGAACGCTTTGCTGCCGAGCCACCGCAGGTTGGACAACCTACGGTACGTTTTCCAAAACGCTTGTGCTACGCTCTCGCGCCGTATGAACGAATCGAACGAATTGCGCATCAGACCGGCGCTGGCCGCTGATTTAGAAACGCTGCTCGACGTTGCAACACGCACGTTTTACGACGCGTTTGCGGCCACCAATACACCCGAAAATATGCAGGCGTATATGTCCACCGCCTTCACCCTCGAACAATTCAAGCGAGAGTTGGACGATCCTCAAAGCACCTTTCTGCTGGCCGAACTGGCGGGCCGCGCGGTCGGGTACGCCAAGCTAATTCGCAGCGTCGTGCCGGAGTGCGTCACCGAACCCAGTGCGATTGAATTGTCGCGCATCTACATTGATCAAAGCGTGCTGGGCGCGGGCATCGGCCCGGCGTTGTTGCAGCATTGTTTTGCACTGGCGCGCCAGGCCGGGTTTCGCGCAATGTTTCTGGGCGTGTGGGAGCACAATCCGCGCGCGCATGCGTTTTACCGCAAGTGGGGCTTTGCGCGCGTCGGCGAGCATCTATTTCAAATGGGCGACGATCCGCAAACCGATTGGTGGATGATGCGCCGCCTCTGACAAGAATATGAAAAGCTTCTTCCCGCTCTTGCTGGCGATTACCGGCGGCGTGCTTTACCACATCGGACAAAAAGCCGTGCCGCGCGCGGTCAACCCCTTTGCCGCGATTTTATTGGCCTATGCCGTCGGCAGCCTGTGTTGTGTGATTGCGTTGGTGGCCGTGCCGCCAGCGCGCCCGTTGCTGGAATCATGGCGTGCAGCGAATTGGGCGGTCGCCTTGATCGGGGTTGGCGCGGTCGTGATCGAAATCGGCTTCCTGCTGGCCTATCGCGCGGGCTGGAATATCAGCACCGCGTCAGTATTGACGAATATCTCGGTCGCGTTGATGCTGTTGCCCATCGGTTTGCTCTTCTTCAAAGAAGAAATCACGTGGCGCAATGCCGCCGGTGTCGGGTGCTGTTTGTTGGGGCTGTATCTGCTGTCGCAAAAATAAGCGTTGGGACTTCGGCTATGAATCAAGCTTTCCTGGTTTGGTTATTACTGGGCCTGATCTGGGGCTCGACCTGGCTGTTCATCAAGATCGGCCTGAATGACCTGCCGCCCTTCACCTATGCCGGCTTGCGCTTTCTGATCGCCGGATTGTTGCTGTGGGGCTTCGCCTTGTTCAGACGGCGCGCCTTGCCCAAACGCAGCGATTGGCCAATGTTGCTGCTCACCGGGACGCTGGCCTTTGCGGTGAATTACGGCTTGATCTTTTGGGGCGAGACGCGCATTTCGTCAGGCTTGGCGGCGGTGTTGCAAGCGATGATTCCGGCCTTTGCGATGTTCTTTGCGCACTGGTTATTGCCGGGCGAACCGATCACGCCGCGCAAACTGGGCGGCGTGGCGCTGGGCTTGGCGGGTACGGCGCTGATCTTTTACAACCAACTCAGCTTTGCCGCCAGTGGGGCCGCCGGTGGGGCCGCCGGTGGGGCCGCCGGTGGGGCCGCCGGTGGGGCTGCCGGTGGGGCTGGTGGAGCCGCGCTGGCCGGCTGCGTGGCGTTGTTTTGCAGTACGCTCA
>JANOWX010001004.1:0-10305 GCA_031418175.1 Acidobacteriota bacterium
TGATTGGACGCCAGCCCTCCCTCACGGTCGGGCTACTGACACGCATTAAACAAATACCCAGGACTGCGGACGTTTCCGCGCGAAGCCCTGGGTATCACGAATTCAACTCGGTCTTGAGCGGCCCTCTTGCCTGGCGGCCTAGTGGCTAATCACGCGCGGCAATTCCTTGGCCTGCGCGACCCAGTTTTCGACTTCCTCGAGCGCCGGGACAGCCTCGACCAGGTTCTGCGCGGCGTTGGTCTCGGTCAGCTTGGCGTGCAGATTGGCGGGCACGCGCGTCGCCAATTCGACGACCGTGTCCACACCGGCGGCTTCGAGCAGGTTCGCCAGTTTTTCCGTGATGCCGTTGACGCGGCTAAACAGATCGGCCTGATTGACCCAGCGCAAGACGCTCTTTTCTTCGACGCCGGCCTTGGCGGCGATGGCGGCGCGCCCGCTCTGGCTCGCGCCTTTTTCGAGCAGTTCCGAGCATTGCCAGATGCCGCTGGCGTTGAGCTTCTTGTCATCATCCGCCGTCATATCAAAAATGCGGAGCAGGTCGGACAGCCGGCCCGTATCCACACCTTCATCGTCCACGGCTTCCACCGGCGTGATGACCGCAGCGGCTTCCACTGGCGCGATGACCGCAGCGGCTTCCACTGGCGCGGCTTCAACCGGCGCTAGCGCGGGTTTCGGCGCAGGCGCGGCCGCCTTTGCCGCAGGCGCGCTGGGCGCAGGCACGGCGGTGGCCGCAGTGCGGGCGACCTTAACAGGTTGGCCGCCGCCCTGCGCCAAGGCCTGTTGCGCTTGCGCGGCCAGATCGGCAAAAGCTTCGGGTTGATTGACGGCCAGGTCGGCCAGAATCTTGCGATCCAATTCGATCTCGGCCAGCTTCAGCCCGTGCATGAATTGGCTGTAGTTCAAGCCGTTCAAGCGCGCCGCCGCGCCGATGCGAATGATCCAGAGCGCGCGGTAATCGCGCTTCTTGATCTTGCGGCCGACGTAGGCGAACTTGAGCGCGCGTTGCACCGATTCGCGCATCGAACGATACAGTTTGCTCTTGGTCCCACGATACCCACTCGACAGTTTCTCTAGTTTTTTGCGCTTCTCAAGGCGCTTATTTCCGCGTTTTGCGCGAGGCATAGTTTCCTCCGGTAAAAATCCAAATCAATCTCAAATCTCAAATCTCAAATCTCAAATTTGAGATCGCTAGCTGCGGCCATACGGCAGCATGCGTTCGACGCGCTTCTGATCGCCATCCGAAACCAGCCCGTCAATGTCGAGTTGGCGTTTCCGCTTGGCGGTCTTTTTGGTCAGGATGTGGCGCGCGTGCGAATGACCACGCTTGATCTTGCCGGTCGCGGTCATACGAAACCGCTTGGCCGCGCCTTTATGAGTTTTCAGTTTAGGCATAAATCCTCCGTTAGTAATTAAGTGGCGGGCGCTTGCTCGCCGGGTTTCGGCTCGTCTGCCGGTCTATTCTCAGGCGGCCTCTCAGGCTTTTGCTCAGGCTTTTGCTCAAGCTTTTGCTCAAGCTTTTGCTCAGGCTTTTGCTCAGGCCGTTGGGCAGGCCGCCGTTCAGGTCTCGCCTCCGGCCTTTGCTCCGGCCTTTGCTCCGGCCTTTGGTCCGGTCGGCGCTCGGCCCCCGCGCCGTGAGCGCGTTCTGGCGGCCTCTCAGCCGGATGGCCAGCCGGTTTCGCCTTTGGTTTCTCGTGCTGCGGCTTGTCCACTTTTTTCGCCGCAAAGATGGCGGTCATTTGCATGCCTTCGACACGCGGGCGGACTTCGATGGCGCCGCTTTCGGCCAAATCCTTTTCCAGGCGTTGCAGCAATTGCATGCCCAGTTCCTTGTGCGTGATTTCGCGGCCCCGGAAGCGGACGGTCGCTTTGACCTTGTTCCCTTCCACCAAAATCTCTTTGGCATGCTTCATCTTGAAGTTGTAGTCGTGATCGTCGGTCGCGGGCCGGAACTTGATCTCCTTGACCTCGATCACGACCTGCTTCCGCTTGGCCTCGTGCGCGCGCTTCTTCTGCTCGTATTGATACTTGCCGAAATCAATGATGCGGCACACAGGCGGTTGCGCTTGCGGCGCGACCTCAACCAAGTCCAGGTGACGTTCGCGCGCAATTTTCACCGCTTCTTGCGGCGTCATCACGCCGATCATCTCGCCCTCTTCATCAATGACACGAACTTCGCGGACGCGAATGCGTTCGTTGATGCGCACGCTGGGGACGCGCTCGCGCCGCTGCCAGCCACCACGATTGAAACCAGTGTTAATTAGGTTACCTCCAAGTGAAGTGCGGAATGCGGAGTGCGGAATGCGGAATTTACAGTCTGAATTCAGGCTTTGCGCCGTTCATTCCGCATTCCGCATTCCGCATTCCGCATTCGCTAGGTTGTCAAAGCGCGTGCACCGGCCAATTCTTTCAGCCGCGCGCTAAACTCCGCCACCGGCACTGCGCCCGTGTCGCCTTTGACGCGATCACGCACCGACACGAGGCCACTTTCGGCCTCGCGCTCGCCGATGACGAGCATGAATGGAATCTTCTTCAATTGCGCATCCCGAATCTTCGCGCCGATCTTTTCGCTGCGTAAATCGGCGGCGATGCGATGTCCGGCGGCCTTCAATTCGGCCTCGACCTTTTGCGCCTGTTCGTTGAAGCGATCCGAAATCGGCAGCACGACGGCTTGCACCGGCGCGAGCCAGACCGGGAACGCGCCCGCGTAATGCTCAATCAGGATGCCGAAGAAACGCTCGAACGAACCCAGAATCGCGCGGTGCACCATGATCGGCTGGTGCGGCTTGTTGTCCGCGCCCGTATATTCGATGCCGAAGCGTTGCGGCAGCGTGAAGTCCACCTGAATGGTCGAAAGCTGCCACGTGCGCTTGATCGCATCCACGACCTTGAAGTCAATCTTCGGCCCGTAAAACGCCGCCTCGTCCTCCATTCGCACATACGGCAAGCCGTACTCATTCAAAGCTTCGGTCAACGCCGTTTCGGCCAACTCCCACACCTCATCCGAACCGATGTATTTGTCGTGCTCGGTCGCGTGGCGCACCGAGAGTTCGGCTTTGTATTCAAACCCGAAGGCCTTGAAGATGAAGTCCACCAGTTCCAAACAGCCTTTCACTTCATCCTTCAACTGCTCCGGCGTGCAAAACAGATGCGCATCGTCCTGCGTGAAGCCGCGCGCGCGCATCAGCCCGTGCGTCACACCCGAACGTTCGTAGCGATACACCATCCCGTACTCGGCATACCGCTGCGGCAGGTCGCGGTACGAACGTTGCCGGGCCTTGAAAATCTGGATGTGGAACGGGCAGTTCATCGGCTTCAACCGATATTCGATCTGCTCGTTCTCTTTATCCTTCATCGGCGGATAAAGGCCCTCCTGGTAATGCTCCAGGTGGCCCGAAATCCTGAACAACTCCGATTGCGTGACGTGCGGCGTGTTCACAAAACTGTAGCCGCGCCGGTAAAGCTCATCGTTCAGAAACTGTTCGATCACCTTGCGAATCAGCGCGCCGTTCGGATGCCACAGCACCAGCCCCGGCCCAATCGCGTCGCTGAAGCTGAACAAATCCAACTCCGGCCCGACGCGGCGATGGTCACGCTTCTCGGCTTCTTCCTTCTGCTTGATCCACTCGTCCAACGCTTCCTGCGAAAAGAAGGACGTGCCGTAAATGCGCTGCATCTGCGGGCGCGACTCATCGCCCTTCCAGTGCGCGCCGGCAATCGAGAGCAGTTTGATCGCCTTGATCTTGTTCGTCGAAGGGATGTGCGGCCCCAGGCAAAAGTCAACGAACGGCGTGCCCTCGATGGTGTAGCAACTGACCGTCGCGCCCGCCTTCTCTGCAATCAATTCGCACTTGAGCGGCTCGCCCAGCGCGGCGAATTTCTGCTCGGCCTCGGCCTTGGGCATCTCGACGCGTTTGTATTCGAGATTGCGCTTGACCAGGTCGCGCATGCGCTTTTCGATCTTCTGCAAATCCTCCGGCGTGAAGCGGCCATCCGCGCGGTGAAAGTCGTAATAGAAACCGCCCTTCGGATCATCCAGCAAGGCCGGGCCGATGCCCAGTTTCGTACCGGGGAACAAATCCAGCACCGCTGCCGCCAACAGGTGCGCCGTCGAATGGCGATAAACTTCCAAAGCGTCGTTACCCGCTTCGGGCGTCAACGCCTCGACCGTCTCGCCCGCTTGCAACACGTAGCTCAAATCCACCGGCGCGTCCTGTTTGACGCCGTGGCGGAACAGGCGCGCGGCGAGGGCGCGCTTGGCCGCCTCGCGGTCTTGCTGTTTGATTGCGTCCAATGCAGATAAGGGCGCGGATAGAGGCGCACTGGCGGACGCTACTGCTTGATTTTGAATTTCGCTCACTGCTGTCTCACTCAAAAATGATCGGCCCGGCCTTGCCCGACCGGCAAAGCCCAAGCCTGAAAGCTGACAATGTGCAGCCTTCAAATCTCATATTTGCTGACGGACAGTCCCAAAAGCTTCCGAACAAACGGGAGTTACTGCTTCAGGTAAGGTACTACGCCAGCGGTTGCCATGCAGCGTGTGCCACGCGGATCGTTTGGGTTGATCCGGCGCGGCTAGCGAGTTCGATTTGTCGTAAAGCGCTTCTGCATATTAGCGGCAACTCTTCGGGAGCTGACGTTGAACAAATGATGCGCGCCCAAAGTTGGGCACGTTCAAGAATAGGCTGGAGCGGAATTGAACCGCTGACCCCTACAGTGTCAATGTAGTGCTCTACCCCTGAGCTACCAGCCTAAGAGTCCTTTTCAAGAGCGGGCAAAGTAACAAACGGCGCGCAAAACTGTCAAGCAGCGCTTCCGCCAACGCATCAACGCCCCTGAAAACGTGGCGTGCGTTTCTCAAGAAAGGCCTGCAAGCCTTCGCGGTGATCGGCGCTTTCATAGCAGCGTTTGATCGCGGCCAGGCACGCCGCTCGCTCGCGCTCGGCGTCTGAAACTTGCGCCTGCTGAATTGCCAGCTTGTGCGCGGCCAACGAAAGCGGCGCAGTTGCTGCCAGCTTCAACGCATATTCACGCGTGTAGTTTTCCAATTCAACAGACGGCAACACGCGATTGACCAAGCCCATCAACCGCGCCTCCTCAGCATCGAACACGCGGCCCGACAACAACACATCCGCCGCATTGGCCGGGCCGATCAAATTGACCAGCCGCACAACACCTTCGTCGAATGGATAGGCCAGCCCCAACTTCCCTGCCGGAATGCCGAACTGCGCGGTGGCACTGGCGAAGCGCAAATCACAAGTCGCAGCGATCAGCACGCCACCGCCAAAACACGCGCCGTTGATCATCGCAATGACCGGCTTCGGCGCGGCTGTGATGGCTTTCAACCCAGCCAGCGAGTCGCGGATGTTCGCTTCGATCAATTGGGCGTTCTCGGTCTGCGCCTTCAATTCGGCAATGTCTGCGCCGGCGATAAACGCCTGTTCGCCCGCGCCGGTCAAGATGATGACGCGCACGTCGGCATCGTCGGCCAACGATTGCACCGCCGCGCCCAAGGCGTGCCACATCGCCGCATTCATGGCATTGCGCAGGGCCGGGCGATTGACGATCACCCAGCCCAGCGGCAATTCGCGCCGCACCACAATCAATTCATCGCTCATCTGGTTTTCTTCTGTCGTTTTGACCACTTCACTACCCTGGCAATTAAGTCTCTTGAGAGAAAGCGGACGGCACCACGTAGTAACGATTTCAATCGTTCAGTCCTGGCCGCAGCACAAAACGAATAAATTCGTTACTACGTGTTGCCGTCCGCTGACTCTCAAAGAACTTAGTTTCCGGTGTACTAACTGCAAATAACAAACGCTGGCACACCAGTCGGACTGTTGTGCCAGCGTTTTTCCTCTCCGGCGTTGAATCGGCTTACGCGCGCTTGGCCTCGTACTCGTACTCTTCATCCAGAAACAAGTACTTGCGCCATTCGGGCCGCCGCTCGGCAGCCTGTTGCAGCGCCACGCGCTCCAAGCCGTAAAATAACGCCGCCGGATTCATCAGCAAAGGCATGCGCGCTTCTTCGGGCGTGCGGTCGCCTTTGCGGTTGTTGCAAATCTGGCAGGCCGTGACCAGGTTTTCGGCCACCATCTTGCCGCCCCGCGAACGCGGCATGATGTGATCAAGCGTCAGGTCAAAGGGCGTGCCCTTCTTGCCGCAGTACTGGCAACGGTTGCGGTCGCGCGCCAGGATGCGATGGCGCTGGGTCGCGCGATTCTGGCGCGTCCGCACATTGACATAAGTCGTCAGGCGGATCACCGACGGCACATCAAACACGAAACGCGGCGAACGCAGGATGTGACCGGGGTCTTTCTCGATCACTTCGGCCACGTGCCGCCAGACCAGCGTCAGGGCCTTGGGCGGACTGACCACGCTCAACGGCTCATAAGATGCATTTAAGAGGAGTACTCTGCGGGAGTGAATCATAACCTTGACGTCTCCGAACGCTTGCTCCCACACAAAAAGAGCAAGCACGGTAAAGGGTCTGACAGGACTCGAACCTGCATAGAACTCGTTTAGAAGACGAGTGCCTCATCCATTTCGACCACAGACCCGATCAACTTATCAACGCCACGTTAGCTCTGTGTTATCACTGAGCTACTTTTTCCAAAAGTGGCGGGATAATAACAAAACCTGGGACAGTTGCCCACCCCCGGCCCCTACTAATTGAACTGAACCCAAAACGCTTTGCCGCCGATGAACGCTGAAAACGCCGCTCAATACGTGCTCACATCCGCGTTTCTCTGCGTTCATCTGCGGCAAAAATGCAGCGGGTTGAACTGCCACACAAATAACAAGGTGATGGTGAGATTCGAACTCACGGCCTCTGGCTTCGGAAACCAGCGCTCTGTTTTTCCACTGAGCTACATCACCGCAAAGCATGGTTGGTCGAGGACTCGAACCCCGTCCGTTCGGGCTTCAGCTGAGCGCACTGCCTGTTGTGCTAACCAACCCTAAGTGTCCGTGGAGAGACTCGAACTCCCGGCCTCCGCGTTCGTAGCGCGGCGCTCTGATTTCCACCTGAGCTACACGGACAAAATCAGGATGGCAGGATTCGAACCTGCGTGGACTTGTTCCCAAGACAAGTGGGCGGCCGCTACCCCACATCCTGAAATGGAATCGGCGGGAGTCATTAAGACGTTTTGGCCCGCAATTGCCGGTTTGCCAATTTCTATGAAGACCAGTGCCTTCCCAATTTGGCTACGATCCCAAGAACTGTTCGACAAGCTGCCAGCTTTTCGAAGTCTCGGCTGGCGAGCCAGCGGGCTTAGCGCCACGCCCGCGTCGGACATTTTCATAGGAGCGGTGGGAGTCGAACCCACGACCCTCTGTTTGTAAGACAGACGCTCGTTCCGCTGAGCTACGCTCCTAAACATTGGGAGACGAGGACTCGAACCCCGATAGACGGAGTCAAAGTCCGCCGTCTTGCCTGCTTAGACGATCTCCCAACAAAAGCTGGCGGTGAGACTTGAACTCACAACCTATCGCTTACGAGGCGATTGCTGCTGCCCTTGAGCTACGCCAGCACGAAGAGTGAGCGACGGGAATCGAACCCGCTGTCTCCAGCCTGGCAGACTGGCGCACGGCCGTTTGTGCTTCGCTCACTGAAGCGGTGCGGTACGAATTGCACGAAATCGAATTGCCCACGCCCAACCGGGCGGCACGGCCGTTCTCTGCGCCGCCCGGCTGGCTGCTGTCTGGTTGTCACGTTCAACCGTCGTTCCGCCGCGAAAGAATGGATCGGGAGAGACTCGAACTCTCAGCATCCCACCCAAAAGGCCGTTTAAGAGACAGGCACTCTCGCCGTTTGAGTTACCGATCCTCACCAACAAGGGCACGGGAGCGAAGGGACTCGAACCCTCGATCTCTCGCTCGACAGGCGAGTGCATTCGCCGCTTTGCTACGCTCCCAAAAATTCTCAACGATGTACCTGAAAGGAATTGAACCTTTGACCTCACGCTTATCAGGCGTGCGCTCTGGAGCCATCTGAGCTACAGGTACGCAAGCTCAGCGTGCGGCTCATTGCAGCACTTGCCATCATCTCAACGCTGACCTCTAGTGCAGCCCGCGTGCCACGGCCTGCCGCATGGCGTAACTCGTTGAAACGGCGGCAAGCCCGCTTTCATCACTCCATTCGCGGCCACAGATTCTCTAGCCTATTCGCTAGCCAGCTAGTCAATCGGCTAGCCGGGTCTGAGCTTGGCATTTCATTCGTCGTCCCCAACAATCACGTGCGTCTTATGGAACTGAGCTACCTCTTTCAACAACTCGGCATCGCGTTGGGCCTCGGCCTGCTGGTCGGTCTGCAACGCGAGAGCGCCGCCTCGCCGTTGGGCGGCGTGCGCACCTTTCCGCTGGTGACGCTGTTCGGCGCGGTGTGCGGATTGCTGGCTTCGCTTTACGGCGGTTGGATGATCGGTTTTGGCTTGTTGGGGCTGACCGGCTTGATCGCATTGGGCAAGCAGGCTGAGTTGCACAACCAGCAACCCGATCCGGGACTGACGACCGAAGCGGCGATGCTGTTGATGTTCGCCGTCGGCGCCTATTTGATCAGCGGCCAACGCGCCATCGCCATTGCCATCGGGGGCTGCGTAGCGGTGCTGCTGCATTACAAAGGCCAATTGCATAACGCCGTCGCGCATCTGGATGAGAACGACCTCAAGGCGATCATGCAATTCGTCTTGATCTCGCTGGTCATCCTGCCGGTGCTGCCCAATCGCACGTATGGGTGGTACGCCGTGCTCAACCCGCGGCAAATCTGGTGGATGGTCGTGTTGATCGTCGGCATCAGTTTGGGCGGCTACATCGTCTACAAATTTTTCGGCACCAAGGCGGGCATCTTGCTGGGCGGCATCCTGGGCGGGCTGATTTCGAGCACCGCGACGACGGTCAGTTATGCCAAACGCACGCGTGTCACTCCGCAAATTGCGAATCTGGCGGCCATCGTCGTGATGATTGCGTCGGCAGTCGTATACGCACGCTTGCAGTTAGAGATTGCCACCGTCGCGCCGCGCTTTCTGCTCGTGGCGGCCGTGCCACTGTCGGCGATGCTGGTGTTGCTGGTGCTCTGTTCGGCTGTGCTCTGGCTGTTGAATCGGCGCGAAGCAGGCGAAATGCCCGCGCAAGAGAATCCTTCGGAATTGAAATCGGCGTTAGTCTTCGGCCTGTTGTATGCCGCGATCCTGTTTGCCGTGGCGGCGGTCAAACAGCACTTCGGCAATCGCGGCTTGTATGTCGTCGCGGTGCTCTCAGGTTTGACCGATGTGGATGCGATCACGCTCTCGACCGCGCAACTGGTCAACACGGCGCGGATGAACGCGGAGGATGGTTGGAAGATTATTTTGACGGCGACGCTTTCAAACCTTGTGTTCAAAGCCGGCGCCATCGCCGCGTTGGGCAGCCGCGCGTTGCTGGTAAAGGTCGCCTGTTGTTACGGCATCGTAATACTGGCCGGGCTGCTGCTGCTGTTTCTGCGCTGAGTAGTGACGGTATTCTGCTTTCCCGTTGCGCCTGTCTTCAGCACAAACTGTCCCTCACTCGTCAGTTCGCCAACCCGACCCGCTTCAGCAATTCGCCAAAGCGCGCATCACCGCGCAAGTCTTTGAACACCGGTGCGACTTTCAATTCGACCATCCCACCGTCTTTTTCGGCCAAGCCTTGCTTCAACGCGGCGAAGGCCTGCTCGCGTTCGCCCAGCCGCGTGTAGACGGCAGCGATGGCCGAAGCGCCGACGTAACGTTCCTTCATTTCAGCTTGCAGGTATTCCAGTTCGCGTTGCCAAAACGCCTTGATGCCGCCGCCGGCAAAGGACTGTCGCAAGCTGTCGAGATACGTTTGCGGTTCGCTCAGCAGTTGGCGGCCTTGAATCCATTCGTTGACCAGGGTTTGCGGCTGGCCTTTCTGTTCGTAGACCAGGCCGAGGCCTGTATGTGCGGCGGCGAATTTCTCGTCCAGCTTGAGCGAGCGCTGAAAGTGCTCGGCGGCGTGTTCGTAATCGGCGGCGTAATAAGAGAGCGTGCCGATGTCGGTGTTGATCGCCAGCGATTGCGGGTCGAGCTTGCGCGCCAGCCAGATTTCAGCCAGCGCTTCTTTGTGCTGGCCGGTCAGGGCCAGAAATTCGGCGTAGCGTTGATGCGCTTCGGCACTCTTCGGATTGAATTCGAGCGCGCGTTTGAAGAGGCGCTCGGCTTCCGTGAAATCCCAGTCGTAACGCAGCTTGACCTTGGCGAGCGTCAGCGTGGCGTCCACCGATTTGGGATCGAGCGAGAGTGTGTATTCGGCCACCTTGCGCGCCTTGGTCAT
>JANOWX010001005.1:0-11900 GCA_031418175.1 Acidobacteriota bacterium
TGACCGCGCCGGGGCCGCTGACTTTGCTCCAGGTCTGGCTGACCGTGCTGCCGGGCGGCAGACCGTCATCGTTGACCGTGCCCACCAAATTGACCGACGTGGTTGGGAAGTTGATCGTTTGATCCGGCCCCGCGTTCACGACGGGCGGCTGGTTGACGAGGATGGCGATGTCATCCGTTGCGCCGAGCGCGCTATCCGAGACGGTCAGGCGCAGCGTGTAAATTCCATTCTGGCTGAAGCTCGCCGTCGTCCCGGCGAGGCTGGCGTTGCCGAACGTCACCGTGCCGGGGCCGCTGACTTTGCTCCACAGGTAGGTCAGCGTGCTGCCTTGCGGCAGGCCGTCGTCGCTGGCGGTGCCGGCCAGCGTGACCGTGTTGACGGGCAGCGAGAGCGTTTGATCGGAACCGGCATTGGCGATGGGAGCTTCGTTTTGCTGGTCAACGTTGATGACGACTGTGTCGCTGCTGGTCAGCAGCGTGTCTGTGGCCGTCAGCCGCAATTCATAGGTGCCCGGCTGGCCGAAAGCAGCGGTGGTCGCGGCCGCATTGGCGTTACTGAACGTCACCGCGCCGGGGCCGCTCACGACGCTCCAGGTTTGGGTGACGGTGGCGCCGGTGGGCAAGCCATCGTCCGTGACCGTGCCTTGCAACGTGGCGCTGACGGGCAGGGTGACGGTTTGATCCGCGCCCGCGCTGACGGAGGGCGGACGGTTGACGGGCGGGGGCGGCACGTCGTTGTCGGTCAGTTGCAGCAGGCCGCTGCCATTCACATCCAGCGTGTCGCAGATCACCGTGCCGCGCAGGCGGGCGTTGCCGGTGATCGTCACCGTGCCCAGCGGCGCGCGCACCAGGGCATAAAGCTTGCTGTTGCCGTCGAGCGTCAGGCCGCTGTTCGAAATGTAGAGCCGCAGTTGGCTGGGTTGAATCGCGTTGCCCGCCGCGCCGCCGCTGAAGTTGACGGCATTCCTGACCGTCAGCACGACCGGCGAGAGCGTTTGGATTTCGCCGGAGCCGCTGACTTGCAGGGCTTGCAGGTTGTAACTGAGCGGCGTGATCGCGCCCGCTACGCCGAGGATCACGACGTTGTTGCCGCCGAGGTTGAAATTGCCATAGGTGCCGGGCGGAATGCTCAAGTCGGCAATCTTGCCCGTCAGCGTCAGGTCGCGCACGGTCGCCCAAGCGCCCGGATTCGTGTTGCTGTTGTTGAGTTGAATGTCGCGCGTACCGGTGGGCAGCGGCGGCGCGGCGACGGTGGGCAAGGCCACGGGGTCTACGCGGCGCACCAGATAGCGCATTGACGGCGAACCGGTCAGGGCGACGCTGTAATTTGTCGGTTGCGCATTGCCCGCTCCGTCAATGATTCCGGCGAATTGAGCGGCGTTGCTGCGGCTGAAGGTGGGCGTGCCGGGCACGAGCAAATCTGAAGTGAGCGTGGCATTGCCGGTCAGCGTGACGGCTTCGGGCAGGGTTTGCCAGACCGCGCCCTCAATGCGGCCGCTGTCGAAATAAAGCCCGTGGCGGATGAGCGCGAGGTTTTGATAAAAGCGTCCGGCGTCGGTGATGGGCGTCGCGCCCGCCGGGGCAAAGGTGATCTGCTTCCAGCCGCCGACCTGCGCGAGCTGTTCGGTGTCGAAGGCGGTGCCGTTCCAGCGCGCGCGCAACAGGCGGCCCGGCGAGGCTTGCGCGATCAGCAGGTCGCCGATCATCGCCGTGAAGGCGTCAGCGGGCGCGCCCCAGATTTTTTGCGTGGCGGCGTCTACGCCAAAGAAATTTTCATTCGGCGGAATCAGCTTCAGTTCGGACGGATTGATGCCGAGGTTGTGGGGCGTGCTCGCGCCTGTGGCGTCTACGGCATAAAGCGTGCCCTGCGCGGGCGCGCCAACCAGAATCTTGCCCGACCAGGGGCCGTATTTGCTGGCGTCGCTGGGCACGGTCGTTACGCCAGAGAGCGCCAGATTCAAGTTGGCGACCTGCGTGGCCTGGGCGCGCGCGTTGACGCGCCAGATTTTGCCGCTGCTGGTGACGGCGATGACGTGGCCCGCGAAAATGTTCGTGCGATCAATGTGCAAGCTGCTGACGATGCCGCTCTCGTTGGGCAGCGTGACCCAGGGGTTTTGAATCGTCGCGCCGTTCGCGCTGATGCGCGCAATCACGCCGGGCGCGGCGGTGCCCACGAAGACTTCGCCTTGGTCGAACCCGGCCAGGCTCTTGCCTTGCACGTCGTCGCGCGCCGCGGCGGGCTTCAATTCGCCGGTCAGCCCGGCTACGTTGGAGAAGGCGGTGTGCGCGCCGTCGCTGGCGATCAATTCGAAATTGCGCGGCTGGCCCGCCGGGGCGTTGGCCGTGACGAGCAGCTTGTGATTGGCCTGGTGATACTCGATCCCGGCCAGCCCGTTAAAAGTGGTGCCGAGTTGCGACAGCACGATGCTAGCCGCCAGGCGCTGCTCTTGTGCGGGCGCGGGCGTGGGCGTGGGCTTACCGATGGGGCGCGGTTTGTTCGCGGCGCGCGCCGTGTCGGGCGTATCAGCGGCGGCCAGCGGCAGCGTGACGGATTGAAAGGCCAACAGAAAGGCCAGGCATTGCGCCAGCGCGCGGCGGCTGGCACGGTTGGTCAAATGGCCGTAAAGCTGGCAAAGAAATTGGCGGACGTGACGGGGATACGGACGCACTTCGGATTGCATAGCATGGTCTCCTGGCAGGCAAATTCAGTTTTGGCGGCCGCACACGCTGGCCTAAGCATTCGCGGTGCGCGGATTCATGATCCGCCCGGCACAAGCGCGTACCGCCGTCGGGAAGCTGGTTTTTCGCTGTTCTGAAAGATGGCCGAGATCAACCGGAGCCACGTTGCGTCTACGGGGCCGGTTGGCCTCATTGCCGAGGCCGGCGGTTGCGTTCTGCCTTAAAACCTGCAGGGCAATGCGCCGACAAACCGCATGCTGAAAAGATAGCCGTTAGTTTCTCCGCCCGGCTGTTGGCAGTCGTGGCGGGGCCTCTATCGTTCGTGGCTCAATGTAAATGCGAATCAGTTGCTGCGTTGGTTCCGTTGTGCGGCTTGGGTGCTCAGCGAAACCGGGACGCACACTGCCAGAGTTGCGCGTGAACTGTCAATCCCAGGCTGGCTGTAGCTTGGCTGTAGCTGGGAGATTGCCGCAGTCTTGCGCTGAAAAACGCCGCTCGAATCTGCGCCGAACCGCGTTTACCGGCGGTGCGCCGCGGCGCGCTGCGCTGCGCTGCCTAACCGCACGTAATCGGCTTTGCGTTGAACCGGCGTGAAGCCCTCTTCCCGAATCAGGTTGACCAGCATGTCTTCGGTCGCCTTGTGATTGGCGCCCGCTTTTGAAATCACGTTCTCTTCGATCATGGTCGAACCGATGTCGTTGGCGCCGAAATGCAAGCCGCGCCGCCCATCGGCCAGGCCCACCGTCAGCCAAGACACTTGCACATTCGGAATGTTGTGCAGGTACAAACGCGCCAACGCCAGCCAGCGCAAATACTCTTCGGCGGGCAACCGGTCGGGGATGATCTTGCCAATCGGCGTATTGTCGGGTTGGAACGTCCAGGGGATGAACGAGACGAAGCCGGTTTTGCCCGCGTCGAGTGAGCGTTGCTGCAACTGAAAGAGCTTTTCCAAATGCTGAATGCGCTGTTCCAGCGTTTCGCCGTAACCGATCATCATCGTCGCGGTCGTCGCCAGATCGGCTTGATGCGCGGCTTCCATCGCGTCCAGCCATTCCTGGGCGTTGCATTCGGTGCGGCGCTTGCGGCGAATTTCGTCCACCAGAATCTCGCCGCCGCCGCCGGGGATGCTGTCGAGTCCGGCTTCTTTCAATTCCGCGATGACCGCGGCGTAACTCATGCCAAACGTCTTCGCCATCCCGTAAATTTCGGTCGGCGAGAAGCAATGCAGGTGAATGCCATAGCGCGTCTTCAATTCGCGCAGCAGGTTCTTGTACCAAGCCAGCGAAAGGTCGGGGTTCAAGCCGCCCTGCATCAGTACGCCGCTGCCGCCGATCTCGATCATCTCTTCGACCTTCGCGTACATCTCTTCGTAACTCAGCACGTAGCCTTCCTTATCGCCGGGCTTGCGGTAAAACGCGCAGAAGTTGCAGACCGAGAAACAGACATTCGAATAGTTGATATTGCGATCCACGACGTAAGTCACCACGTCGTCGGGGTGATATTGGCGGCGCAAACCATCAGCCAGGCGGCGCAAATCTTCGGTCGCGGCCTGGTTGATCACGCGCAGCCATTCGTCCCGGGCCAGCGTTTCGCGGCGGGCGAGACGTTCCAGCAGGGCGGGCAGCGTTGCAGTTAGCGTTGCAGTTAGCGTCATAGCTGTTACTCAAAAAAAAGAAGGCGGAATTAGTGTCATGTTTGTTTGATGAACGGATGAAAGTTCGGGCGCATTCTAGCGTGCGCGCTTGAGCAGGGCAATTTGGCAGGGCTTATTTCATGCTCGGAAATTGAAACGCCAAGCCGCCCTAGAGCGCCAAGCAGAGTAAGGGGTGCCAGCGCTTCCGCTTGGCCTGGTTTGGCGAAATTGGCAACTTGGCGTTAAAGCCCGTGGCTGAGCTTGAGCCCGTGGCTGAGCTTGAGAATGAATAGACCTTGGCTGTTGTTGCTAGCGCGTTGAAAACAGGTGCGGCGCCGGGTATCGTGCAGCTCGCAGACGAGCACACATAGCTGGACGAGTTGAAGAGTCATAAGTTCCTGTGCAAAATGAATCTGGTACAAAGAATCGTGATTTAGGCCAAATTCAAGGCTGACCGCAATTCAAAATACCGGGAAGATTTTGCACCCCTACTTAGTGAAGCAGTTCTACTCGTGCGGCTCGCTTGTCTCTGACTTCAACCCTTGATGCGCATTAGCAGGAGTTTTCGACCAATGACCATCGAACAAATCGCTGAAATCTGTCACGCAGCCAATCGCGCACTCTGCGCGGCCACGGGCGATGACTCGCAACCGGCCTGGAGTGAGGCGCCGGATTGGCAAAAGGAAAGCACCTTCAACGGCGTCAGATTCCATCTGGCCAATCCGGCTGCCTCGGCCAGCCATACACACGAAGAATGGTTGCGCGAAAAAGCGGCGACGGGGTGGAACTATGGGCCGGTCAAAAATCCAGCCAGCAAAGAGCATCCGTGCATCGTGCCGTTTGAGGAATTGCCGGAAGACCAGCAGGCCAAAGATTACCTGTTCCAAGCCATCGTTCGCGGCTTAGGCCGCTTCGTCAAAGAGTGAACTGTATGGCTGTGCGCCTCGGTTTTGCGCGCATCGTCCCCCTCAAAATACGCGCGTTACATAGGTATTTTGCAGGCCGCGAAACTGCCTCGAAGGCGGCTTGACAACCTGCCGGTGAAGCCGAATAATCCCCGCCTTCTTACGGGCAGACAGTTCAACCCAAAAGTTCCGAAGCGACAAAGTTGAAACACTGATTCAGCCGGCGCTGGCCTTGTTTCAGCAGGGGAGTTTGCGTGTCCGCACCTGAATCCGTCGTGCCAATCACCGAGTTGAAATTCCTGCGTGCGGGCAAGGTGCGCGACCTATATGAAGTAGATGACGACCATTTGCTGTTGGTCGCTTCGGATCGGATTTCAGCATTCGATTGCGTGTTGCCGAATGCGATTCCGCACAAAGGCGCAGTGCTGACGCAGCTTTCACGGTTCTGGTTTGCGCGCTTTGCTGGGTTAGTGGCGAATCACCTGGTCGCCGCCCGTGTCGCAGAATTCCCGGCAGACTTACAAGCGCGTTTGTCCACTGCGAGCAAAACGTCTCTGGACAACCGTGCGATGCTGGTGCGCAAAGCCGAGGTGGTGCCGTTTGAATGTGTGGTGCGTGGCTATTTGGCCGGTTCGGGCTGGAAAGAATATCAGCAAACGGGCGCAGTCTGTGGCCACATCTTGCCGTCCGGATTGGCCGAAGCGGCACAATTGCCGATGGCGATCTTTACGCCTGCGACCAAGGCCGAATCGGGTCACGACATCAATGTGTCAGTGGCGCAGATGGCGGCGGCAATCGGCGCGGACTTAACAGCCCAACTCGAAGGGGTCAGTTTGCAGCTTTATCGCGCGGCCGCCGCGTATGCCGAAACGCGCGGCATCATCATTTGCGATACAAAGTTTGAATTCGGCCTGCGCGATGGCTTGATTGTTTTGGTGGACGAAGTGCTGACCCCCGATTCGTCACGCTTTTGGCCGTTGGATCAATATGCGGCTGGCAAAGCGCAGCCGTCCTTCGATAAGCAATATGTTCGTGATTACCTCGAAACGCTGGTTTGGGATAAGCGCCCACCCGCGCCTGCGTTGCCGAGCGAAGTGATTAAAGCTACCAGCAAAAAATACTTGGAAGCCTACCGCTTATTGACTGGTAGCGACTTGCCAGGATTGTAGCTGTCCAGAGAGAAAACGCCATTTCAACAATTTGATTTTCCCGGGACACTGGACTTAACACTTTTAGCTGACGCCGCCTACCTCGTTGCCCCTGAGTTTGGCCCGAAGCTGGAGTGACCGCCCATACTAATATCGTTGTGAGGTCGCCCAAATGAAATCGGAACTCGAAGCCCTCGTCGAAAAGATGATTGCCGGCGGGATACTGTTTGAAGAAGCCGTCAAAGAGTTTGAAAAACAGTTCATTCTCCGTGTGGTCAGCCGCCACGGCAATAATCTATCCAAAGCCGCCGAGGAACTTCACATCCATCGCAATACCTTAACCAAGCGCCTGCAAGCTTACGAACAGGGGAAGGGCGCGAAAAAGAGTGCCAATGGCAAACGCCGCCAAATCGCGCCGCGCCACAAGGCGCGTGTCCAAGTTGCGTCAAGATAGCGCCAGCGCTTGTCCATATCTCACGAAGACGGTCAACAATTGCTGAAATCCCCGTTGACAGGCCCAAGTCTCGTCCATATACTCGGCACTCTCAAATAGGGAGTGCTAATACCGAATATCTTGATAGTGATCTATCAATCTTACTTGAGTGACTGGCACTCAAGTTTATCCCTCCCGGTTTGAGCAGTCAGCAAATCGAACATCCAACAACCTAACCAACTCGAAAGGAATCAATTCAATGGCAACAATACGTCCGCTGAACGACCGCATCATCGCACGCCGTGTGGAAGATGAAGAGCAGATGCGCGGAGGGCTTTATATCCCTGACACCGCGAAGGAAAAACCGCAGGAAGGCAACGTGATTGCCGTCGGCAACGGCAAAATCTTGAACAATGGCGACCGTGTCGCGATAGACATCAAGGTCGGCGACCGCATCCTCTTCGGCAAATACTCTGGCACCGAGGTCAAACTCGATGGCGAGGAGTATCTGATCCTGCGCGAAGACGACGTGCTCGGCGTGATCGAAGCCGCCGCCAAGAGCGCCAAGAAGTAGGACAGACTTTAGTCTGTCCCAGGCAGTGAGACAGATGTAGGACAGACTAAAACCCGTCCTACCCTGAAAAGCATTTCCCGGAGGAATTCATAACGTATGGCTAAGCAAGTTATTCATGGCGAAGATTCGCGCCAGGCGATTTTACGCGGCGTCAATCAACTCGCCGACGCAGTAGCGATCACGCTCGGCCCCAAAGGACGCAACGTGGTCATTGACAAAAAATTCGGCTCGCCCACCATCACCAAAGACGGCGTGACGGTGGCCAAAGAGATCGAACTGAAAGATCCGCTCGAAAACATGGGCGCACAGATGGTGCGCGAAGTCGCCAGCAAGACCAGCGACGTGGCTGGCGACGGCACCACGACCGCGACCGTGTTGGCGCGCGCGATTTTCAAAGAAGGCGTCAAGACCGTGGCCGCCGGCGCCAATCCGATGGCGCTCAAGCGTGGCATTGACAAGGCCGTCGAGCGCGCTGTCGAAGTCATCAAATCTTCGGCCAAGCCGGTCAAAGGCGATGCCATCGCACAGGTCGGCACGATTTCGGCCAACGGCGACGACACCATCGGCGGCATCATTGCCGAAGCGATGAAGAAGGTCGGCAAAGACGGCGTCATCACCGTCGAAGAATCCAAATCGCTCGAAACCTCGTTGGAAGTGGTCGAAGGCATGCAGTTCGACCGCGGCTATCTGTCGCCCTACTTCGTGACCGACGCCGAGCGCATGGAGTGCAATCTGGAGAACGCCTTCATCCTGCTCAACGAAAAGAAGATCAGCTCGATGAAAGACCTGCTCCCGCTGTTGGAGCAAGTCGCACGCGCGGGCAAGCAATTGCTGATCATCGCTGAAGATGTCGAAGGCGAGGCTCTGGCGACGCTGGTCGTCAACAAGCTGCGCGGCACCTTGCAGGTGTGCGCTGTCAAAGCGCCCGGCTTCGGCGACCGCCGCAAAGCCATGCTCGAAGACATCGCCACCCTGACCGGTGGCCGCATGATCAGCGAAGACCTCGGCATCAAGCTCGAAAACATCAAGCTCGAAGACCTGGGCAAAGCCAAGAAGATCACGGTGGACAAGGACAACACCACGATCGTCGAAGGCTCCGGCAAGAACGCGGACATCCAGGGCCGCGTCGCCACCATTCGCCGTCAGGTTGAAGAGACGACCAGCGATTACGACCGCGAGAAACTGCAAGAGCGCTTGGCCAAGCTGGTCGGTGGCGTTGCGGTGATCAAGGTCGGCGCCGCGACCGAGACCGAGTTGAAAGAGAAGAAAGCTCGTGTCGAAGACGCCATGCACGCCACGCGCTCGGCTGTCGAAGAAGGCATCGTCCCCGGTGGCGGCGTCATCCTCGTGCGTGCGGCCAAGGCGTTGGAAGGCTTCAAGCTCGACGACGAAGACGAACAGATCGGCGTCAACATCGTGCGTCGCGCGCTCGAAGAGCCGCTGCGCAAGATTGCCGAAAATGCCGGCAAAGAGGGCGCGGTGATCGTCGAACGCGTCAAGAACGAGAAAGATAACGTCGGCTTCAACGCGCAGACCGAAGTCTTTGAAGACCTGGTCAAAGCGGGCGTGATTGATCCGGCGAAGGTCGCGCGCACGGCCTTGCAGAACGCCGCGTCCATCGCGGGCCTCATGCTCACGACCGAAGCGCTGATCTCGGAAATCCCGGAAGCCGCGAAGGCCATGCCGGCGATGCCTCCGGGCGGCGGCATGGACGGCTTCTAAACACGGCCTCCTGAAGTGAATTGAAAAGGGCGCTGGCGTTGCGACGTCAGCGCCCTTTTTTTCATTGCGGCACGCTTGGACTTGCTCCACTGCTCACCCGGCAGCAGCCTAAGATCAAAAAAATATCGCCGCCGCGCAAGTCTTGCCTGAAGCAAACTTTAGCCTCCGAAACGCGGGCAGTTGAACTCGTGTCGAAGATTAAATTGCTTGACGCCCGTCGTTGCGCGGCACAATACTCCGCGCCGTCAGCAGAACAAGAACATCAGAACAAGAACATCGTTGGCCCAATCGCTCTTTTGTTTCCTCAAGACTTTACGCTGTCTTTCGCTACGGTCGTGCTTGCCACAATAGGCCGCGCCGGGACACGCATTCACCCTTTCCCCAAACAGGTTCCCCCCTCTCTCTCCCAAACGTTTCGACCTTTCTCTCAAAGATCGGATGCCCGTTCTTTGAGGCTTTCGCTTGGCTCAGGCCAAATGCAAAAGCGGACAAGTTCGCTTCAGGTTGGTCGCCGGAAGAACTTGCCCGCCTTCACTCTCATTCCCAAAAGGAGGAAATGTTATGCGGATAGTACGTATGCTTCACGATGCAGTCAATTCAACCGGTAACCAACGACGCCCGGCGCACGCGGCGCTCACCGCATGCACGCTGGCCGTGCTGTTGCTGGCAATGTTGAGCGGCGGAAAGAATCCTTTCCGCAAGCTGGAAAACACCGCGCAGGCGCGCGAAACTGCTGCCAAACCGCCCAAACCACAAGGCTGTTGCGCCAATCATCCGGCGGTGTTGCGCCGGATGACTGGCACCTACTACACGACCGAGGGCAGCTTCCGGTCAACGCTGATCCTCAACAACAAAGGCCCGAACCAGATCGCGGTCACGCCCATTTTGCACGGCAAGAACGGGCAGACCTTCGCCGCGCCGCAGGTCTTCGTGAATGGCGAAGCTTCGGCGGAAGTGGATTCTCAATGCCATTGCCGCCAGCGCCGGTGCCGCTTTCCGCAGTGGCAGCTTTGAGTTCACCTATCAAGGCCGCTTGCTGGAAATGGGCGGCGGCTTGCGCATCGTGGATGCCGAACGCAGCTTGATCTTCGACGAACAATTGCTGGAACCGGGCATGAAATTCTCGGCGCCGCAATTGGAGGCGGTCTACGCCATCCCCGGCGACGATGTCCGCGTCAGCGTGATCGTCACCAACACGACCGCGCAACCGCTCAAGGTGACGGGCGAAGCGGTCTTCACCGGCAACGGCCAGCGGCCGATCGAAGGCGTGCTCAAACCCTACGAGACAGAGGTCATTGAGTTGCCGAACGGTTTAGTCAACAAAGCCTCCATCGGTGCCGTTTCGCTCAGACACGGCGGCGACAAAGGCGCGTTGCTGGCAATCATCCACGTGCGCGACGACGAACGCGGCTATTCCGAAGCGGTGAATTTCGCCGACCCGGCACAGGGCAAGACCACGCAATTGCACGGCGCGGGCTTGCGGCTGGGCCGGGTCAACAACGAGGCGCTCACGCCGGTGCTGGCCGTGCGCAACACCGGCAAGACCGCAACCATTGTGGCGGCGCGCGTTCCTTACGCGAAGCAGAATGGCGAGACGGGCGTGATCGCCTTGCCAAGGGTTGAGCTTGGGCCGGGTGAACTGAGATTGCTCGACACCGCGAATCCACAATTCAAGCAGAGCGATTTCGCCACGGCTGGGCTGGAAGTTGAGTACACGGGTGCGTCTGGCAGCGTCGTGGCAGCAGCGAAAAGCTTTTCGGCGAGCGGCAATCACGTTTTCGTCTTGCCGTTGAAAGACCCGCAAGGCGGGATGAGCAGCACGGGCGGCTATCCGTGGTTCATCAACGGTTCGAGTTCGACGGTTACGCTTATCAAAAACGTGACCAAAGACTCACAACAGTTTCACTTGGACATCGTCTATCCGGGTGGTCGTTGGGGATCAAATCTGAAGACCATCGGAGCCGGACAAACAATGGCTTTCGACGTGCGAAAGATCAGAGACACGCAAGAGAAAGGCTCGGAGGGCAATACCATCCCGCCAGATGTAACGGCCGGACACATAGCCTGGAGCGTCCGTGGCAATGTCAACAGGACGCTGATAGGTCGCGCGCAGACAATAGACATTGCCAACGCCTTGTCATCCACTTACGAATGCCAGTGTCAATGTCCTAGCAGCTTTGGCGAAAGCAGATTGATACCGATCTCTCTCATCGGGTTTGTAGGCGATACAGCATTTCTCTCTCCGCAGGAACGTGATGTCAACTGCTTTGGACAGCCTGGCTCTTGGTACAATGTCGGGCCGTATGGCGTTACTTTTTCGTCAGAGAACTCGAGCGTGGCGACGATCAACTCGTCAGGGCAAACGACAGCCGCTGCTGTTGGGTCAACCTACTTTCATGCTGCCTGGCAAACTCCGTACTGGATTGCCGATCCGCTGCTCGGTTGCTTCAATAACCCTGGCAATACGGATTGTTTGTCGAGTTGCGTGGTGCAGAACATTGATTTTACGATCACTCACAACAAGTCACCTCTCGGCGTAAAGCCTACAGGTGTCGTAGCGGGCTTGCTTGGCGCTGATCCCCCCATCACAGTCGCAGTATGATGTACCCCGAAAACTAGACCAGCACTTAAGGTGTAAAATCGCTGTCGCTCTTTGAGGAACCAATATGAAAAAACAGCGCAAAACCTATAGTGCGGAACTGAAGGCCAAGATCGCGGTCGAGGCCATCAAAGGACAACGGACAGTCAGTGAGATCGCCGGACATTACAGTGTCCACCCGAACCAGATCACGACTTGGAAGAAGCAG
>JANOWX010001006.1:0-1884 GCA_031418175.1 Acidobacteriota bacterium
TTGACGCGCCGCTTGCTCACGCGCGCGGTACCGCCCCGCAACGGCGCCGAAAGGCAAACTGATCTAGGAGAAAATACGATGCGACCACTTGATCTGATCGAAGCGCATACGCTGACAGAATTCCAGCGTAATGCTGAGGAACTCATCAAGCGCCTCAAAAAGAACCGCCGCCCCCTGGCGTTGACTATCAACGGGCAGATCAAGGCTGTGGTGCAGGATGTCAAGAGCTATCAAGAGCTATCAAGAGTTATTGGAGACGCTTACCCTCAGCGAATCGCTGGCAGCAATTCAACAAGGGTTGGCCGAGATGAAAGAGGGGAAAGGCGTTCCTGCCAGACCCTTCCTTGAGGCGATGCGAAAGAAGTACAAGCTCCCTGCCAAGTCGTGAGCCTTACACTGCGATCACTTCCAACTCAGCATCCACTTCCGCTTTCAACATACCTTCAATCGCCATCAACGTGCCATACGACGAACTCGGGCAACTGCCGCACGCGCCCTGATAGCTGATCGTCAGCCGCTTGCCATCCAGGCCGATGATCTCCAGGCCGCCGCCATCCATCGCCAAGCCCGAGCGCACCTTTTCATCGAGCACCTGATTGATCTGGTCGAGCAGCGGGTTGTTGCCCGGCACGTAGGCCGGTTTGCTTTCCGCCGCCGCTGTTGCCGCCGCTACTTCTGTTACCGCTGCCGCTGAGCTGATCGGTTCGGCCAGCTTGCGCAGCATCTCTTCCCAATCAACGTGATCCTCTTTGTTGATCGTGATGAACCGATCCATGTAAAAGACAGAAGTCACGTTGCCGACGTCAAACAGCGCGGCGGCCAACGGGTCGGCTTGCGCGGCGAGCGCGTTTTGATAGGAACGCGAAGTGCCAGCCGTCACCGGCTCTTTCAAAATGAACTTCACGGCGTTCGGGTTGGGGGTGTATTCGATGTCAGCAATCTTCGGCATTTTCTTCTCCTCAATTCAGTCAATCATGATGTTAGCGAAGCGGGATTATAGACACGCGTCGCGGGTTCACCAAATCGTGCGTGCCGGACGGTCTTACCAAAACAATCGCTGACGCGCCCGCCCGCGCTTTTCAAGCCGCTTTTGCTTCGTCTATAATCCGCCGCTCATTCCGTCATTCAATTTTTGTCTAAGGACGTCAACTTCGTAAAACAAGAGGTTCAATCACCTATGCACCAAACGAAACCTGGTTTCGGTCTCGCGCTGCTGCGCCGCCAACTCACTGCCCAACTTACTACATGGCTGGCAGGCGCGGCTTTCTTTGCTCTCAACACGCTGGCTGCCTTTGCGCAGGAACCGGCGCATCGCCCCGGCGGCGAAGCCAATTTGAAACTGCCCGATCTTTCGACCGTCACGTTTATGGGCGGCACCAATGGCCGCTCGTTGCTGATGGTCGGCATCGTCGTCTCGCTGCTCGGCATGGTTTTCGGGCTGCTGATTTACGGGCAGCTTAAAAAAGCGCCTGTGCATAAATCCATGCTCGAAATTTCGGAGCTGATTTATGAGACCTGCAAAACCTATCTGGTCACGCAGGGCAAGTTCATCCTGATCCTCGAAGCCTTCATCGCCGTCATCATCGTGCTTTACTTCGGCTTCCTGGTCGGCTTCCCGGCGTACAAGGTCGGCATCATTTTGTTTTTTAGCTTGGTCGGCATCGGCGGCAGTTATGGTGTCGCCTGGTTCGGCATCCGCGTCAACACCTTTGCCAATTCGCGCACAGCCTTCGCCTCGCTCGGCGGCAAGCCCTATCCGATTTATGCCATCCCGCTCAAGGCCGGGATGAGCATCGGCATGATGCTGATCTCGGTCGAACTGCTGATCATGCTCTGCATCCTGCTCTTCATTCCGGGCGATTATGCCGGGCCGTGTTTTATCGG
>JANOWX010001007.1:0-3651 GCA_031418175.1 Acidobacteriota bacterium
GCGCGCGTGAGCAAGCGGCGCGTCAACCTATCGCGCAGTGGTTCAAAGGCGCGGTCTCCGCTTGCTCACGCGCGCCGTACCGTCCCGCTGCGTGGTTTTTGCCGTACACCGAACTGCAACCCGCTATAATCACCAGTCTCAATCACCCGACTCAGACCGCATCACGCCGACTTCAGACGGCACATCCGTGGTCAGTTCCGGTGCGCGCCGCCGAGCGCCCACACGCCGCCCGACCCAGGCGCCGAAATCGTCAAACAGCGAATAGGCCACCGGCGTCATCAACAAGGTCAGCAACAACGACAGGCTTTGCCCGCCGATCACCACAATGGCGATGGAGCGGCGCTCTTCGGCCCCCGGCCCGCTGCCCAGGGCCAGCGGTAACATGCCCGCGACCAGGGCCAGCGTCGTCATCAGAATCGGACGCAGGCGGTCGCGATTGGCTTGAATGATCGCCTGGTACCGTTCCACGCCTTTCGCGCGCAAACCGTTCATGTGATCAATCTGCAAAATGGCGTTTTTCTTGACCACGCCAAACAGCACCAGCACGCCGAGCGCCGAATAAAGATTGAGCGTATCGCCCATCCACCACAGCGAGAGCAAGGCGAAGGGGACAGAAATCGGCAGGCTGATCAGGATCGTGACCGGGTGAATCAGGCTCTCGAATTGCGAGGCGAGGATCATGTACATGAACGCGACCGAGAGCATGAACGCGAGGATGAATTCGCTGAACGTGCGCTCCAGTTCGCGCCCGCGCCCGCCAATCGAGTAGGTATATTCCGGCGGCAAACCCAGCCGCGCGAACTCCGCCCGCATTGCATCCATGCGATCCTGCAACCCGAAGCCCGGCGCGACCGACGCATCCACGCTGACGACGCGCTGGCGATCCAGCCGGTCAATGCGCGAGGAAGCCGTCGCGCGTTCGAGCGTGACGATGTTGTCGAGCGAGACCAGACCCGCTTTGGTAGAAGGCACGAACAGCCGCGAGATGGTGTCGGCATCATTGCGATCCCCCTGCGCAAGCCGCAATTCCACATCGTAATCCTGGTTGGCCGATTCGTCGTGAAAGCGCGAGACGCGATCATCGCCGCCCACCATCAAGCGCAGCGCCGTGGCGATCTCGGTCGTGTCCACGCCCATATCGGCGGCGCGTATGCGGTCAATCTTGACGCGCAGTTCCGGCTTATCAATCTTGAGTGAAACATCAGGATCGAGCAGGCCGTTGCTGAAGCCCCACTCTCGCATCTTGTTGGCGGCGTCATAAAGCACCATCACTTCGGGGCCGCGCAGGTTGAAACTCAGTTCTGACCGCCCGGTGCCGAGATTGATGGATTGCGGATTGCGCACCGACGGACGCAGGTGCGTGTACTTGCGCAGCTTGGCGCGAATCCGCTGCATCAGGTCGCGCGCCGAATAGTTGTCCTTGAAGACATCCTGCGGCCTGCCGCGTTTCAGCCCGGCCCAGAATTTATTGAAGTTGACGGTGCGCTCTTCGTGCGGGGCCATGCGGATGTAGATGTCGCCGTTATTCATCGAATTGGAGAAGCCGCCCATGCCGCCGCCCACCGAAGCCAGCATCAAACGAATCTCCGGCAGCGTTTTCAATTCGGCCTCGACCGCCTGCATGGCTTCGTTCATCGCCACCAGGGTGGTGCCTTCCGGCGCATTCAGGCCGACTGAAAACTCGGCTTCATCCACGTTGGTCGGAATGAATTCCTGCCGCACCTGCCGGTACAGCGGCACCGAGGTCGCCACCACGGCGATGGCCAACACGCAGACGATCAACCGATGGCGCAACACCAGGCGCAGCATCCAGGTGTAGAACCGATCCAACCAACTGTAAAAACCGCGCCGCGAGGCCGGGCTATGTTCGCCGCCCGCAATCGCGTCTTCCAGGTGCAGCAAGCGCGCGCTCATCATCGGCGTCAGCGTGAACGAAACCAGCAGGCTGACCATGATCGCCACCGCCGCCGTCAGTCCGAATTGATAAAGAAAGCGCCCCGAGATCGAAGACATAAACGAGACGGGCAAAAAGATCACGACCAGCGAGAGCGTGGTGGACATCACGGCCATGCCGATTTCGCGCGTCGCCTCGCGCGCCGCGTCCATCGGATGCATTTTCTTCTCTTCGATAAAGCGGAAGATGTTTTCGAGCACGACGATGGCGTCGTCAATCACCACGCCGACCATCAGCACCAAGGCCAGCATCGTCACGCTGTTGAGCGTGAAATCGAGCGCCCGCATCATGCCGAACGTCGAAATCACCGACGCCGGAATGGCAATGCCCGCGATCAGCGTCGAGCGCCAGGAACGCATGAAAATCAGCACTACCAGACAAGCCAGCAGACTGCCCAGCAGCAGATGCACTTTGATCTCCTGTAGCGCGGCCTTGATGTAACGCGATTGATCCTGGATGACTTCAATTTTGACGTCGGCGGGCATTTGCAATTGCAACCGGGCGAGTTTGGCTTTGATCTCGTCAATCACCGCCACCGTATTCGCGCCCGATTGCCGGATGATGCCGAGCGTCACCGCCGGCGTGCCGTTCAAACGCGCCAGCGAACGTTGCTCTTTGGTGCCGTCGGTCACGTGGCCGATGTCGCGGATGCGCACGGGCGCGCCGTTGATCGTGGTGACAACAATTTCGGTGAAATCGCGCGGATCAATAATGCGGCCCATCGTCCGCAGCGTTAGTTCGCGCCGCCCCTGATCCACATTGCCGCCCGGCACATCGGCGTTCTGGCGCACCAGCGCGTTGCGCACCTGGGTGATCGGGATGCGATACGCCGCCAGCCGGTCGGCATCCACCCAGACATTGATGGCGCGGTTCGGCCCGCCGTTGACATAAACCTCGCCCACGCCGTTGGCGCGTTCCAGGTCAGCCTTGATGCGCTTGTCGGCAATTTCGGCCAACTCGCGCTGCGCGCGATTGCCGGAAAGCGCAATCTGCATGATCGGATAGGAATCGTTGTCTTGTTTGTTGACCGTCGGCGGATCGGTACCCGGTGGGAGCTGGCGCAAGACGCCTTGAATACGGTCGCGCACATCCTGCGCGGCCACATTAATGTCACGGTTGAGATCAAAGGTGAGAATGACGAAACAGCCGCCCTGGCGCGAGACCGATTTCATGGTTTCGATACCTTCGACGCGGTTGACGGCCTCTTCCAGCACTTGCGCGACGCTCGTCTCGATTTCCTCCGGCGACGCGCCCGGCAACGAGGTGCGTAACATCACCGTCGGCACGTCAATCGAAGGGAACCGATCCACCCCGAGTTTGAAATAACTGTCCGAGCCGACCACCACCAACGACAAAATAATCATCGCGGCGAAGACCGGGCGCTTGATACAAATTTCAGCCAATTTCTGCATAAAAGAATTACCTGCTACACGCCTCTCCAGAATTCATTTGGGGTGCTGCTTGCTTGGGGCGCCGCTATTTTGACAAATGTGGGCGGTCATGGTGAAGGACGCGCGCGCGGAAGTCGCAGTTGCAGGAAATGTTGCCGGTCACGCCGCATGGTCAAGCATGGTCAAGCATGGTCAAGCATGGAGTTCAGCCTTTAGGGTGCGGTTTGTAGCGGGGCCGTTTTGGCGCCGTGGTTGGGTTTTGCAGTAAACAAGGCAGCCGAAAGGGTGCCACGCCAAAACGCAGCC